>JAHEIV010000068.1 GCA_024639205.1 Deltaproteobacteria bacterium
ACTGGCCGACAAATCGCTGACTTCCAGAACAACATCTTTATCCCGATTCGATAAGTCTTTGTCTTCTCTGAGCGTACGAACCGAAAGCAGCTTGCGGGTATACTCTTCTTTCGGATGGGCTAGGATATCTCTGGCATTGTTTTCTTCGACCAGCTCTCCGTATCGCAGCACCATGATCCGGTCGGCCAATTGCGCTACGATCGCCAGATCGTGGGTGATGTAGATGGCCGCCGTGTTGAACTGTTCGGTGATGCGTTTGATGGCCGCCAGCACTTCGATCTGGGTGGTGACATCCAGCGCCGTTGTTGGCTCGTCAAAGACGATGATATCCGGCCGGCAGGCCATGGCCATGGCTACCATGGCACGCTGCAGTTGCCCGCCGCTGACCTGGTGGGGGTAGCGGTAGCCGATGTGTTCGGGGTCGGGCAGCAGCAGGCGGCTGTAAATATCGACAGCCTTTTGCTTCGCCTCGGCGTAGCTCATCAGTCCATGCTGCACCGGCGTTTCGGCATACTGCTTGATCAACCGGTGGGCCGGGTTAAATGATGCGGCAGCGCTCTGGGCGACATAGGCGATCCGGTTGCCGCGGATCTTTCTTTTGACGCCATCGGCTGCGTCAAACAGCTGGTGGCCGTCGAAAACGATCGAGCCGGAAGCAATGCGGCACCCCTGGCGGGTATAGCCCATGGCAGCCAGGCCGATGGTCGATTTACCGGCCCCGGACTCACCGATCAGCCCAAGCACTTCCCCCCGGTTGAGCGTAAGGTCGATTCCGTGGACGATCCGTACCCATTTGTCGTCACTGAAGCCTTCGATAACCAGGTTGTTGATCTCCAGCAATCTCGATCCGATATGATTCATTGATTAATCCTTTAGTCCACTGGCCACATGCAAAAACCAGTCAACAATTAAATTTACACCCACGGTTAAAAAGGCGATGGCACCCGCCGGCCACAGGGGGATAAATATGCCGAAGGTGATTGCCCCGGCATTTTCCCGTACCATGCTCCCCCAGTCGGCTGTGGGGGGCTGAATACCGAGCCCCAGAAAACTCAGGGCGGCGATAAACAAAAAAACGAAACAAAACCGCAGCCCAAACTCGGCCACAAGCGGCGGCATGGCATTCGGCAGGATTTCATGACGCATCAGCCACCAGATTTTCTCACCGCGCAGCCGGGCGGCTTCAACGAAATCCAGGGCCTCGATATCCATGGCAACCGCCCGCGACAGTCTGTACACGCGGGTGGAGTCGAGCAAAGCGATGACCAGAATCAATGCCACCATGGACGTGCCGACCACCGAGAGCACCGTCAGGGCAAAGATCAGGATCGGGATGGCCATCATGACATCGACGATGCGGCTCAGGGCAAGGTCTGTCCAGCCCTTTAGGGTAGCGGCCAGAAATCCGCCGACAATGCCGACGACAAACGACAACAGGGTCGTCACAAATGCAATGGCAATGGTGTTGCGGGCACCGTAGAGGATCCGGGTAAACAGATCCCTTCCCAACTGGTCGGTGCCCAACAGATGGTCAAAGCTCATGGGCAGCCACACGTCACCGACCACTTCGGTTTCTCCGAAAGGGGCGATCAATGGGGCAAACAGCGCAGCGACGATGTTAATGACCACAATGGCAAGTCCGATTCGCGCGCTGATCGGTGATTGATTGAGAAGTTTGAACATCGCTTTGTACCTTTTCCTCCTTATCGGGGATTTCGCAGCCGGGGGTTGCTGACAATCGATAGGACGTCGGCAGCCAGGTTGAGCGTGATGTAAACAGTCGCAAATATCAGCCCGCTGGCCTGAACGACGGGTATGTCGCGTTTGGATACCGAATCGACCAGCAGCTGTCCCAGTCCCGGATAGACGAAGACGACCTCGATAATCACCGCTCCGACCACCAGGTAGGCCAGGTTCAGGGCAACCACGTTGATCACCGGTGAGAGGGCATTTGGAAATGCATGCAGCACAATAATCCGCAGGCGTCTCAGGCCTTTGAGTTTGGCCATCTCGATATACGGGCTGGCTAAAATGTTGATGATCGCCGCCCGTGTCTGGCGCATCATATGGGCCATCACCACCAGTGTCAGGGTCAGGCAGGGCAGAAAAATCGCATGCAGTTTTTCCGCCAGCGACATCTGGTCGTTGATGTTGGAGATACTCGGGAAGATAATCAGCTGCACGGACAACAGGGCCATCAGGATATAGGCCACGAAAAACTCCGGGAAAGAGATCGTGCTCAGTGTCGCCATGGAAATGGCTCGATCGAACAAGCTGTTGCGATAAAGCGCGGCAAGGATGCCCAGGATAATCGAAATCGGCACCGCGATGGCCGCCGCCGACAGGGCCAGAAACAGCGTGTTGGAAAGACGCCAGCCGATCAGATCGGCAATCGGACGCCCGTTGGCCAGCGAGTTGCCGAAATCGCCTTTCATAAAGCCCCCCAACCAGGAGAAATACCGCACGTGGGGGGGCAGGTCGAGTTTCAACTCCTTGCGAAAGGCCTCCACGGTCTCCGGCAGGGCATTTTGTCCCAGTATTTCTTCGGCCAGATCCCCCGGCAGGGCCTCGACACCGACGAAAAACACCAGCGAGATGACTATCAGGGTCACCAGACCCATCCCGACTCGTTTCAATACCAGTTTCGCGATTGAATCCATGTGGCACTCACACCAGTAATTCGATCATATGACTGTTGACTCTCATCTTCTTTGCGGTTGGCAAAGAAGATGAGAGGGTTCTTGCCTGCTTGGGTCGGCGCTGCTTACATGAACCACCAACGCTCGGCGCACCGGAAACCGTCCATCTCCCAGTTGGCCCCCAGCGGCCCGTGGCCGATTTTATCGGTGGCCGCCGACAGGTCGGCTGCAAACATCGGAACGACCACGCCGCCGTCGTCGCGTACGATGCTTTGCATTTCGCTGTACATATTCCGGCGTTTCTTCTCGTCCAGTTCGGCCCGGGCGGCGACCAGCAGCTCGTTAAAGCGCTTGTTCTTCCAGAAGGTGTCGTTCCAGGAGGCGTCGGCCGCATAAGCGGTGCTGAACATCATATCTTCGGTCGGCCGGCCGCCCCAGAACACGGCGCACCAGGGCTTTTTCAACCAGACGTTGCTCCAGTAACCGTCATTGGGCTCGCGCACCACCTCGATGTCGACACCGGCCGAGCCGGCTTTTTCCTTATACAGCACGGCCGCATCCACCGCCCCGACAAATGCCGCATCTGCAGCGTGCAGGCGAAAGGTTATATTGCCCACACCGGATTTTTTCAGGTGAAACTTGGCTTTGTCCGGATCGAACTGGCGCTGGGGCAGGTCGCCCGCGTGGTAGCGGTTGGCCATGCTGATGGGATGATCGTTTCCTATAGCACCGAATCCCCGGAGGATGGTTTTGACCATCTGCTTTCGATCGATCGCATATTTGAGCGCCAGCCGAACGTCGACGTTGTTAAAAGGGGCGGTGTCGCATCGCATGGCAAACGTGTAGTGTTTGAATCCGTTTTGCTCCATAACCTGAATGCCGCGAGTGCGTTTGAGGAACTGGACCGTTTTGAGCTCGCAGCGGTTCATGGCGTCGATCTGACCGGTCTTTAAGGCGTTGGTGCGGGCGTTCACGTCAGGTATCGACAGGGTTTCCACTTCGTCGAAATGCGCGCGGTCGGCTTTGAAGTAGTTCGGGTTGCGCACCGCAAAGGCCCTTACGCCCGGCTCGTAATCCTTGAGCATGTAACCACCGGTGCCGATACCGTCGACAAATTTGTCCCCGGCCGGTGAAATCGTCAGGTGGTAGTCGCTCATGATATACGGAAAGTCGGCATTTCCGCCATTCAGGGTAAATATCACCGTATCCTTGCCGTCTTTTTGAATGTCCTCGATCGCTTCGATAATTCCCTTGGCAGCGGATTTGGTGTCTGCACCGCGGTGATGGTTGATGGAATAAATGACATCGTCTGCATCCATTGTTTTGCCGTTGTGAAACTCCACCCCTTTGCGCAGCTTGAACACCCACTTTTTGGCATCCGGGGTTGCCTCCCAGCTTTCCGCCAGTTCGGGTATCGGGTTGGCCTTCTGGTCGATCTCCACCAGGGTGTTGCGAAGCTGTCCCTGGTTGACCACCTGCAACATCATATCGGTGATAGTGGCCGGGTCGAGGGAGTCGGTGGTGGAACCGCCGGCTAAACCGAGGCGAAACCGTCCTCCCTTTTTGGGCGAGGCGGCCTGCGCCGGCGAAGGGAGCAGCATCGGCGACACGGCTGCGGCCAGACCCAGTGCAGAGACTCGCGCTATGAATTCGCGGCGGGTAATAACCCCATGCGCCAGCAATTGCTCGAGTTCTTTCAGTTTACTCATTCTTTTCCTCCTTTACATTCGGTTAGCCTTCATTTCCGATACCTTCCTTTCTGGGGTTGTCCTGAACCGGAGGCATCGATTCATGGCCGAGCTCCCAGGATGTCTCTTCAACATCCCGGACATCGACCAGATGCAGAATTTGGTTCATCGCCTTGGCGATGACCTGGACATGCTCTTTATCCAAATCGATCAGCTGATTGATCAATCGATTTTCAATCGGATCCGGGACGTTCTCGCCCAGTTTTTTTCCGGCTTCGGTCAAAATGATCAGGGCCACCCGGCGATCCCCCTCTTTGCGCATCCGCTCCACCAGGCCTTTTCTTTCCAGGCGATCGATGATGCCGGTGATGTTCGACGGGGTGACATACATCAATCGGCTCAGGTCCGCTGATGACATGGATCCCCCATTGAGCAGCAGTCGCAACACAAGGCTCTGTTGACCGGTCAGCCCGAATTGCCGGCTCATTTTCTGAGAATCGAGATAAACGGCGCGGACGAATTTGCGGATCGACCCGACGATTTCCTTGATAACGCTTTCGTTCTCCGGGTTCATTGCAGGTCTCCTCTTCAATGTGACCTTTCACCCTTCTTGCTTCTATCTTCTCGATTCTACCTATACCTTAATAATTTGATTGTCAAATTCTTAATAATCTATATCTAAATTATTAAGGCCTACTGTATCGAAGTTTGTCGTTTCAACATTTGGTTTTGCTGACAGGCAGGAAAAGATCCGCACAGAGTCAGGCGGATCAACGAATCGAGCCTTTCGTTTGGCCAAAAGCTTCTGGCTGAGCCAACGAATTTTGATCGAATTTACAAATTGATATAAAATCGGGGGGTTAAATCAATTCCGTGTTATTCGAGGAACGTATTTCGCCGATCCAATTCAAAAAGACGGAAAGGTTTGCTTCAACCGCAACACCATTTTTTAGAAGCACTGAATCAACTGCGGTCGGTAAGGATGCGCTCATAGAGCTGGCCGCCTTGGAATTTCGCCCGCTTTCCAAGGGCTCGTTCGATGCGCAGCACCTCATTCCATTTCACCATGCGCTCGCTGCGGGCGAAAGAACCCACCTTGAGTTGCCCGGCATTGGAGGCAACGGCCAGGTGGCTGATAAACGCATCTTCGGTTTCACCGGAACGAGCGGAGACGACGGGCAGCCAGCCGGCCTGCTGGGTGAGTCCGATCGCTTCGAGTGTTTCGGTCACGGTGCCGATTTGATTCGGCTTGATGAGAACCGAATTGGCTACACCTTTTTCGATTCCTTTTTTGATGCGCTCGATGTTGGTGGTAAACAGGTCGTCGCCGATCAGCTGCACCTTGCGACCCAGAGCGCGGTAAATCTTTGACCAGCCTTGCCAATCGGTATCGGCCATGGCATCTTCTATGGAGATGATCGGATAGGTTTCACACCAGGAAATCATCAGATCGGCAAATTCGTTCGAACTGTAGATTTTGTCTTCTAGGCTGAAGCGGTAGGTGCCGTTTTCTTTGTTGTACAAATCGCTGGCTGCGATATCCAGAGAGATGGCGACATCTACCCCCGGCTCATAACCCGCGCGTTCGATGGCCTCGATGAGAATTTCGAACGCTTCCGCGTGGCTCTGAACATCCGGCCAAAATCCGCCTTCATCTGCGAGGCCGAAATAGCGGTTGCGCTCTTTGAACATATCCCCGGCGGCATGGTAGACGTTGAAAGTCATCTCCAGGGTTTGCGGATAATGTTTCGCTCCAATGGCAATCAAAAGAAAATCCTGCACGTCGATACGCCAGTTCGCATGCGCTCCGCCGCCAATGATCTGGATTTCCGGCAGGGGCAGCAGGCAACCCCGACCTTTCCCCAGATAATCGAACAGGGCCTGTCCCCGGGAGGCGGCCGCCGCCCGGGCCACGGCCATCGACACGCCCAAAATGGCATTGGCACCCAACCGGCTTTTGTTTTCGGTGCCGTCCAGTTCGATCATGCACCAGTCGATCCCCTGCTGGTCGGATGCATCCCAGCCCCGCAAGGCAGGGGCAACGATCCGGTCGATGTTGCTCACCGCCTTGAGAACGGACTTTCCTCGAAACCGGGAGTCGCCGTCTCGAAGCTCCAGAGCTTCGAACTGGCCGGTGGAAGCACCGGAGGGGACCAGGCCGCAGCCCCTTGCACCGTTTTTTAGGGAAACCGCAACTTCGACGGTGGGATTTCCGCGGGAGTCGAAAATCTGAAAGGCTTCTATGGAACTGATTTTCATCGCGCCGGGTCCTTGAAAAAAGATACCAACTCTGCCACCTGTTGATACCAGGCCGTGCTTACCTCGACCAGGGTTCTGTCGTTTCCTAGCAGGGCCTGCCGGGTAAACCGGCGCACCCATTTTTTTAGCGCAGAATGAGTCAGGTATTCCACCGGTGATTTGCCGTCAATGCGGGCCAGCAGCAGCATCAACAACAACCGGCAGGTTCGCCGCATCAGCTCTGCAGTCTCACATTCATTCATTTCACGGGCGGCAAGGTAGGCTGCCACCACCTGTTGGACCATTGTGGCCAGCACAGGTGCCGCCGACGGCCGGTGCACCGCTTTCAGATGCAGGTGGGTGAGCAGAAATGCCAGATCGAAGGCCGGATCGCCATACCAGGCCACTTCGCAGTCCAACACCACCAGCCGGGTTTCGGAAATAAGGATGTTCTTGGGGCTGTAATCCCCGTGCACCAGGCATTCGCGGGTGCTTTCCAGCCGGAGCACCTCCATTTCAAACTGTGCGGTCAGGTCGGGATGCCGGATGCCGGTGGTAACCAGGTAAGGATGTGAACGCAACTGATGAAAATTGCCGGTGGAATCAAATCTCTGGCGGGCGTTGTCATCGCCTTCCGAGGTTTGGTGAATCACCCCCAGTGTCTCTCCGGCTCGCTTCGCATGATTCGGCTCGTAACGGCCATTGAGCATCGACTGCTTCCAGTTGGCAAATCCCTTGCCTACATATTCCATGGCAAAATATCCGTCCCCTTCGAATTTTACCCGTGGAACCGCCAGGGGTAGGAAAGCACCGACATATTTCATGTATTCGCGCTCAAAACGGTTTCTGGAAATATCGGCGAACCAATCCTCCTGCACTTTCAGTTTTTCCAGTGCGCACTTGACCACCCACTTCTTCGGACCGTCTTCCACCAGATAGATTTCAGAAGACACCCCGCCGGGCAGCGGCACCACCCTGGCTTGCGTGCTGCTCACAAGTCCGTCCTTCAGGAGCCGCTCCAACATTTTATTTTCTGAACTAGTTTCGATGGGTTCAGCCCGCAGCGTTTGTCAAAACTGTTTGAAAAACAGGGAGTTACATCAACTTTTCGTTCTCATTGCCTGAATGTAATTGACAACCAAAGGCAATATTGTCAAGGTATTTGAAGTTCATAACCATTAACTTGAAAGATACGGGTGAATTGGAGGGCATATGAAACAACGCACACCAGTCAGCACCGACCAGGCCCCGGCTGCATTTGGGCCGTTTTCCCAGGCAATCAAGAACGAAATGTTTGTATTCGTTACCGGCCAGCTCCCACTGGATCCTGTCAGCGGCAAGCTCGTCAGCCAGAACGTGGAAGAGCAAACGCATCGGGTTTTACAAAATCTGAAGGCCATACTCCATGAGGCGGGAAGTTCCCTGGACCAGGTCGTGAAAGCAACGGTTTTTATCACCCGTATGGACGATTTTGACAAGATGAATCGCGTTTACGCAACCTATTTTACCAAGCCGTTTCCCGCCCGCTCCTGCATAGAAGTCTCCGGATTGGCAAAAGGGGCAAATGTAGAGATAGAAGCGATTGCGCTCCTGCAATAGTCAGTGGCGGCACAAGGCCATGTGGCCAACCGTTTTGCCATTTATTAAGCTCTCTATAAATCAGAAAAAACTGCAATCGCCGGGTTTATGCGGTGTCAGTAAATTCATTCAGCGGTATAAACGAAATGTCCTGACCATAATCTTCAATAGGATTATGCAGCGATGAATTCCGATATTCTCAAGAAAACAAGAGAAGACGCCGTTGCCATCTTCAAAAAGGGAGTGGAAGCGGTCGCACCGGATGCGGCCGTGCAACGGTATTGCCGGCGCGACGACAACCTTCTAACAATTGGAGAACAGTCTTTCCCCCTTGACGCATACCAGAAGATATTTGTGGTCGGAGCCGGTAAGGCCACGGCGCCGATGGCAGCCGCGTTGGAAGAGTTGCTGGGAAACGAACTGACCAAAGGGGTGATAACGGTCAAATACGGGCACACCGCAACGCTGTCTAAAATCGAAACCGTCGAAGCCGGCCACCCGCTGCCCGATGCCAACGGCGAGCTCGGCTCGGCGAAGATTTTGGAAATGGCAGCTGCGGCCGGTGAAAAGGATCTTCTGATTTGCCTGATTTCCGGCGGGGGGTCGGCGCTGCTGCCCAAGGCCGTAGCAGGCGTCAGCCTGGCAGATAAGCAGGAAACCACCCGCATTTTGCTGGCTTGCGGAGCCAGCATCCATGAAATCAACACGCTGCGCAAGCACCTGTCGGTGATCAAGGGCGGTCAGCTGGCGGCTGCCGCTGCGCCGGCCACCGTGGTGTCGCTGATCCTATCGGATGTGGTGGGAGATGACCTGGATGCCATCGCATCCGGGCCGACCGTGGCAGACAACAGCACCTTTGCCGATTGTCTGCATATCCTGGCCCGCTACGATATCGCGGACCGGTTGCCAAAACCCGTGCTCGACTATCTGATAAAAGGTTCGAACAACAAGGTGCCCGAAACGCCGAAGGCAGGTGATCCGGTGTTTGACAAAACTGTCAACCTGGTGATCGGCAGCAATATCGAGGCGCTGCTGGCCGCAGAAAAAGAGGCGGCTCGCCGAGGTTACACCACCCTGGTGCTCTCATCGATGATGGAAGGCAAAACCAGTGAGGTGGCCCGCGTGCACACCGCCATTGCCAGAGAAATCATGAAAACCGGCCATCCGGTGCAGCCGCCGGCATGCATTCTATCCGGCGGTGAGACAACCGTGACAGTAAAAGGAGACGGTTTGGGAGGGCGCAATCAGCAATTTGCCCTGTGCGCGGTGTCCGATATCGCCGGCAGGCTGCCGGCTGTCATGCTTTCGGGCGGCACCGATGGAAACGACGGTCCGACCGATGCTGCCGGCGCCATTGCGGACAACACCACCGCCCAGCGGGCGGCAGCCGTTAAGGCAAGTGTCGCCGAGCACCTGGCAAACAACGACTCCTATCATTTTTTCCAGGCGCTCGGCGATCTGCTGATCACCGGTCCGACCAACACCAACGTGATGGATCTTCGGGTGCTGCTCATCCCGAAATGACCCGCGGTTTGCATGAATGCTTTTCAGCCCGGTTCAACAGTTACATGCAATAAACGGGCACCCGGCTACGATTTGTAGACCTGTGCGAAGAATTCGGCGAATTCTTCAAAATCTGTCGGGGTCGTGTTCTCTTGCGTGCGCGCTTGGCCGCCGGCAAACAGCCTGTCATTGATGCCGGCATCCAACTCCGCCAGCTGCTGTGCCACATCTTCCGACAAACCTGCCTGAACCAGACCATTGACGTGATCTTCCCGGGAAAAATGCACGTACGGCAGATCCGGCTTGCCGATTTTCTCTCCGATGATCCGCGTGACCTCATCCATGGAGATGTCCCGGGGCCCGAACAGCTCACGGACGGTCTTGCCGGAAAAATCTCGCTCGAGCATGTGCTGCGCCGCTACTTGTGCGATATCTTGCGTGGCAATCATCGCAAAGGGCAGATCGCCAAGGATGTGCCCGCCGTTGATGCCCGTATTCTTGATCATGTCGATGTTCATCAACGTGTTTTCCATAAAAAACGTGGGACGCAGGTGCAGTATGTGGAAAGCTTCGAGTTGATTCAAGCGCTGCTCCTGGTCGGACAACCCTTTAATGGGTCCGGTATGATCGGGCAGGTGCGCACCGTGGCTGCTCAAGTTGACCACATGGGCGACGCCGGAATTTTTTAACGCTGTGGCGATTTGCCGGCCGGTCTCGTTTGAATATTGCCTGAAATTCTCCGCAGCATAGT
>JAHEIV010000482.1 GCA_024639205.1 Deltaproteobacteria bacterium
CTCGGTAAAGAGATCACCTCCCAGGTCCTGGTCCAGCACAGGGCCATCGGTATCGCCGCCGCTGTGATCTTCGGATTTGGTCTGGTTCCCGGACTGCCAACCATGCCGTTTCTGATCCTGTCGCTGATCGCCGCCGGGCTGGCCTACACGGTGTACACGGCAGACCGCAGAGTCGCTGGTGAACGAGATGCCCGGAAAATGCTCGAAGCGCCGCCGGCACCGGTGGAACGGCTGGAAAGCATCCCGCCCCTGGATATTCTGGCGATCGAAGTCGGCTATGGCTTGATTCCTCTGGTCGATGCCGATCAGAGCGGAGAGCTGTTGAACCGGATCAAGTCGATTCGCCGACAGTTTGCTCACGAAATCGGTGTCATCGTATCGCCCATACACATCCAGGACAATATCAGCTTGAAGCCCGGCGAGTACAAGATCCTGCTCAAGGGTAACGAAGTCGGTCACGGAGAATTGATGGCCAACTACCACCTTGCCATGGATCCCGGATCGGTTTCGGAAAAAGTGGACGGTATCAGCACCCGTGAGCCGACCTACGGGCTACCGGCCTTATGGGTCAAAGGAAGGGAAAAAGAGAAAGCGATCGGCAACGGATATACCGTGGTGGATCCGGCAACCGTGTTGACCACTCATCTTTCCGATGTGATTCGACGGTACGCTTACGAGCTGGTGGGCCGCCAGGAAGTTCAGCAAATGCTGGACAACATCAGAAAAACGCATCCCAAGGTGGTGGAAGAGCTGGTGCCGAATTTACTTCCTTTGGGGGCCGTCGTCAGGGTTTTACAGAATTTGCTGCGGGAACAGGTCCCCATCCGCGACCTGCTGGCTGTTTTGGAAACGCTGGGAGATTGGTCCACGGCCGTCAAGGATACCGACCTGCTGACCGAATACGTGCGGCAGGCATTGTCGCGGACCATCACGAGGCTGCACCTGGCCGATGACCAGAGCTTGCCGGCAGTCACGCTCGGCCACCAATTGGAATCGAAGCTGGCTGAAGCGGTCCAGCAGACGGATCAGGGCCGTTATCTGGCAATCGATCCGACCACGATGGAGACCATCGTTAACCGCCTCGCCGGGCAGCTGGAGAAGTTTGTCGTCGACAGCCTGCGACCGGTTCTTCTGTGCTCAGCCAATCTTCGGCTACCGTTCAAAAAGCTGATCGACCGCTACCTGCCGGATATGGCGGTACTGGCCTATGAGGAGATACTGCCGCATACCGAGATACGGTCCCTGGGCGCTGTGGAGTTGAGCGATGCAGATTAAAAGATATGCCGCTGCAAGTATGTCGGAGGCACTGCAATTGGTGAAGGCGGAGTTGGGCCCGGAGGCGATCATTCTCTCGGCGCGCTCCGTCAAAAAAAACGGATTGTTCCTGGATGCTTTTCGAAAAGCGGGGGTGGAAGTTACCGCCGCCAAGGATGCTCCGCAAACAGTCGGTAACCGGAATTCTTCACAGAATTCCGGGCAGGTCCGACAATCGTATTTGTCACTGGACCGGGCTCGGGTCCGCAACGCATATCGGCAGGTATCCGACAGCGCAGCCGACGGCAATGAATTTTCCGGTGACCACGGCGATCGACAGGCAGTTCGCTCTGATAAGGACGAAAGGCTGTGCGGCAGCTGGCTCTATCGGCACCTCCTCCGTCAGGATGTAAGACAAGAGTTCGCCCTTGAAATCGCCTCCGAGCTGCTGGTCGATTCAGTGGCGCAAGGCGACCGCGACGAGCGCCTGCTGACCGCGCTGGGCCATGCGTTGCGCAAGGTCGGTGTAGACACCCGGCCCCTTGTTTCCGCCGGTGCCAGGCGGGTGGCACTCATCGGACCCGCGGGCGCCGGTAAAACCGCCTGCACGGCCAAGATCGCCGCCGCTCACGCAATCAATACCGGTCGAAAGGTAGGCATGATTTCCCTGGACAACTACCGCGTGGCCGCAACCGGCCAACTGCAGCGATGCGCCGAACTCATCGGCATACCTCTGGTCGCAGTGAATCAGCCGGAAGAACTGCAACAGGCGTTTTGTCGGTTGGAAGGCTGCGATTTGATACTGATCGACACCCCGGCCCTTTGCCGGACAAACGATCGGATGCTCGCAAAACTGACCGATGATTTGAACCGCGCCGGAGCCGATGACATTCATTTTGTCTGCAGTGGGTCGCGCAAAGAAAACGATACGCTCGAGTTGTTCAAGTCACTGAAGGGCATTGCGGTAAATCGGTTGCTTTTTACCAAATTGGATGAAACCGCCTCTTACGGCAGCCTGCTGAACCTTCTCGTGCAGCTGCAGGTCCCGGCCTCGGGATTTTCCAGCGGACAGCGGATTCCTAGCAGCCTTGAAGAGGCCACGGTCGGAAAGCTGGCCGATTTGATCCTCAGTGGAAAAAAACCAGCAGTTGTAGACCACCGGTTCGATGCAGTGCGACCAGCACGGAACACTGCCGGTAAAGGGCGCCGGAAATCCTCTCCGGCTGCTTTTATGGCAAACAAGAATTCGTACCTTTTTCACACTGCCGACTGCGTTTGGACGCGCCTGATCAAAAAGGACAACCAAGTCGTTTTCACAAGTGCCGCCGCCGCGTTGGCCCGCAAGTTCAAACCTTGTCGCGATTGCTGCAAGGACATCGTTGAACCGCCCCGGCTTCGTCGACGGGGTGTGAACCGTACAACGACCACCGGAGCTTGCGGCACCGAAAAGGTTGCAAAAGGATTCGCAAAAGCCGGCCGTCCGGAAACGATTCCAGCAAGGAGTGCCTGAACGAATGAATCCCGATAGATCCTCAAGCA
>JAHEIV010000483.1 GCA_024639205.1 Deltaproteobacteria bacterium
AGTTCCAGTTCGTCCGGAGTGTCACCGATGTCATCTTCTTCATCGCAATCGATCAACTCGACAAATTCTCGAACACGCTCACCGAGCACATCGTCTACATAAATAAAGGCCGCCTGGTTCAGTCCGATGTCCACGAAAGCCGCTTGAATCCCCGGCAGCACGCGTTGAACACGGCCTTTGTAAATGTTGCCGGCAATGTCGGATTCGTCGCCCCTTTCGATAAACAGCTCAACAATGGTCCCGTCTTCGAGCAAGGCCACCCGGGTTTCGTGCTGGGTTTCATTGATAACGAGTTTTCGATGCATGAAATGGTTGTCTCTCTGCGAAATAGCTGTGTCATCGGCCGCCGGCCGAATCATATCGACCGGAGCGGGTTCGCTGCCGGGCACCATCGCTTTCGTTGGATAGACTCCCTTGTGTTTGGCACACAACTGTTTGTTTTTCAATAATTTAAATTGGATTCCCGGTGCCGCTCGACAAAAGCTTGCGCCGTCATCCAACCGCCAAGAAATTCACCGTGCCGCTGTTTTCAGTATCCGGGCCCGCGATAGTGGTTCGGCCTCGAGAGAAAAAATGGTTTTCAGTACCTCGGCGGGTCGGAGAATAGCGCCGTCGGTGTTTCGAAGAGTAATTTTCAGTGTGTCTCCGCTTGTCAGTTCGATTTGATCGACTACCTCGCAAAGGTCCACCTCACGGTTTTTTCCCTTCCGTCCGGTTCGGGTAATCACGACGGTCTCTTTGTTCCGAAATTGCTCCAACTCGCGCAGGGAAAACCGTTTATCCGGGAGCTCCACTTGGTAAGTAATCGCATCCGGCAGCGCCCATTTGCTGCCTGCTCTCGCTTCGCCGCAATGACGAATCGTAAGACCTTCGGGAAGCTGTGCATTGAGTCGATCCTGCAGATCCGGACAGTGGTATTCATCCGCAACCGTTATCAACAACTCCTCGCAACGACTTTCAAGGCCCAGTGGCAGGGCATCGGTAAAACGCAGTTTCGGTTTGGGATGAAAGCCTGCTGAATAATCAACCGAAATACCGGCTCTGCGGATCGCCCGCGTGAAAAGATTGACCATTTCCAGGTGACCGAAAAATCTCGCCGGTCCGGTTTTGGAAAAAATCAGTTGGTATAGGTTTCGACGCGCAGTGTCGACCGCCGGTTGCCGGTCCGGTTCCAGGCCTGGTTGAGAACACACGGCGTGCACCCGTGGGGCCAGAACATTCAGATCACAAACACCGCACACATTACAGTCACCATGACGGCAGTCCGACGTCAGTTCACCGGAAAGAGCCCGATTCCATTCCTCCCACAGATATGCTTTGGTTACGCCACTGTCGATGTGATCCCATGGAAGCGGCTCTTCGCGATCTCTACGGCGACCTACATACAAATCGACATCGATCCCGATTTTTCGGCAGGCTTCTACCCACAGGTCGTATCGAAAATGATCTGTCCAGCCATCAAAACTACAGCCCATTCGATGTGCTTCTATCAGAAGGGGCAGCAACCGTCGATCACCGCGTGCCCAGAGACCTTCCAACCGACTGACTTTAGGATTCTGCCATTTGAAATGAACATCCGGCTTTCGTAAACGTTCCTGTATCCATCGGATCCGCGTTTGGGATTCTTCCAAAGAAACCTGTTCGAACCACTGAAAAGGGGTGTGCGGTTTGGGAATAAACGTTGCCACGCTCACGTTTAATCGCCCCTTACGCTTTTGGGACCGCTTTACGTGGCGCAATTTTTCAACCAGGTCCACGATGCCCTGCAGATCGGCCATTGTTTCTGTGGGCAGGCCGATCATAAAATAAAGCTTGATAACCTGCCACCCCAAATCAAACGCGTTTTGCACGGTTGCGATAATTTCTTCTTCATTGATATTTTTATTGATTACATCGCGCAAGCGTTGACTGCCGGCTTCCGGTGCAATGGTAAAACCGGTCTTGCGCACCCTTTTTATCAACCCCATCAACTCGGGAGTAAGCGTGTCCACACGCAGCGACGGCAGCGACACGGCAACCCGCTCCAGCGCGCAGCGATCCATCAGTTGCTGCATCAGCGGTTCGATACATTCGTAATCACCGGTGCTCAGTGACAGCAGGGACAGGTCCTCAAAGCCGGTGCTGTCCATGGATCTGTCGGCAAGCGCCATCGCCGATTCCATCGACCGCTCTCGAACCGGCCGGTAAATCATTCCAGCCTGACAAAACCGGCAACCCCGCGTACATCCGCGGGCCAGTTCAATTCGCAGCCGGTCATGTATGGGTCTGCCGAAAGGAACGATCGGTTTTTCGGGAAACGGGGCGCCGTCGAGCTCGGCTACGACCGCTCTGCGCACCCGTTGATAGCCGGCCTGCTTCGGCATGATTTTAGGGCGACCGGACGAATCGATTGCCATATCGAAAAAGGATGGAATGTATACCCCTTGAATCGCAGACCATCGGCGCAGCAAATCCCGGCGGTCACGGCCCCCGTCGTCTTTCCAGCGAAGCCAGGTTTCCGCCAGATCGACAACCGCTTCTTCTCCATCCCCAATCAACATCGCATCAAACAGACCGGCGACCGGTTCCGGATTGCAGGTACAGGGGCCGCCGGCGATGACCAGCGGATACCGCTCGTCTCTATCCGAGGAAAGAAAGGGAATGTTTGACAGTTCAAGAATTGAGAGTATATTGGTGTAATTCAGTTCGTAGAGCAGGCTGAATCCAACGATGTCGAACTCCCCAAGGGGTTTTCTTGACTCCAGAGTCGGCAGCGGGGTGCCGGTCGATCGAAGCAGCCCGGCCATGTCCAC
>JAHEIV010000069.1 GCA_024639205.1 Deltaproteobacteria bacterium
GTATAGCGGCGTTTCGTTTGGGGCCAGTTTGAGCAGCCGCTGGACTTCTCGATCCCGAAAGGCTCCGATGACCACAGAAGCCAGATTCAGAGCGACCGCCTGCAGGGTGACGTTTTGAGCAACATGCCCTGCTTCCATTTGCACATATCGGATGGCCCTTTCACCGTATTTTGCCGTCAGGCGTCCGGCTGTCGCGCAGACACTGACGGTGACAGCCGCCGTCGCAACGGCTTTTTGCCCCAGGGCGGACCGGCAAAGCGGTTCTCGAAGATCGCCGATGGTTATCACCGACAATTCGTTTTGCATCATCCGGTAGCGGTAAATGCCGGTTTGCAGCCCGTCTACAAAACCGGCGACCAAACAGATTTCGAGCGGGTAGAGCCCTCCGGCTGAAGGCGCTGTTCGCAGGCCGCGGGCATCGGTAACTCCCTGTGCCGCCCACAGCAGCTGTGAAATTTCGGCCATCGTCAGGCAGTCAGCTGAAAATCGACGAACCGATCGTCTCAACAGCAACGTCTTTTCAAGCGATAGCTGCCCGTTGGTTCGGGGCGCAGGCAGTCGAACGGTGTTTTCCACCACTGTCAATTAACCCGGTAGAGTCTCTCATGCAGGCGGCGGGCCTGCAGGCAAAACGCCTCCAATTTGGCGTTGATGATTTGCGGGAATGGAGAGCCGTCACTTTCAATGGCCAAAAATGGCAGCTCTTCTATATCGGTAAGGATAATCCGCAAGTCCTCGTTGTCCGGTTCAATGGCGATTTTGTCCTTTCGGTTCATGGTTTCGCTCAAGATGGATTCCGACAGGCGATTGGGCATACAGCCGAACGGACCGATGGCGATTACACCGCAGGCCCTGCTGACCACCTCGGTCAACGAGCTTCCAATGGTGAGAATGGCCTCTCCGCCTAAATTGGGTGACAGGTAGTGCGAGCCGTTTCGAATGATCTCGTTGATATCGATCTGCTCGGCATGCACCAGCCCTGATTTCGAAAGCACCGATTTGATTCGCTGTTCGTAGCGATTTTTGAAACGGTTTTTGATCTTATAGCGGATTTTGTCTGAAAAAGACGGTCGGCAATCGGCTCTTCCGCTTTGTACCAGAAAATCGGTGTAGAGCATCCACTCGGAGACCGGCGAACATACGGTGGCAAAGCCCTGTCGCGCCAACCATTCGGTCAGGTATTGCCGGGAGAGGGGATCTCGGCGGACAAAAATCTCTCCGGCCATAAAAATGGTCGGTATCGATTCCGGCGGCTGTTTGAGGGGCACCTTCCCGAAGCGTTCAGCCGTGCGTTGGAGCTGGCGCTCCAACTGTTCGTATTCGCCTTGCATTACTACCGAACGAATCTGATCCAGTTCTTGCTCGAATATTTCGATAGCGCCGTTACCATCCGCAGCGTTGGCCAGCAGCATGGAGCGGATGTCCTCGAGCACGTCGGCAATGATTACGGCCCACCAGCCCCGACGCTGAAAATCGTTGCCCAGGCCGGCATAGGCGTTTTCCGACGACAGTGACAACAGGGCAACGTCCGGTATCTCCAGACGCCGGACCAGGTCTTCCATAAAAATCGCATATTGACCGAAGCGGCAGGGACCGCTGCCCCCCGCCATGAAATACACCAGCACCTCGTTTTCCTTCTTTTCAGTGCGGATGTAATTGAGCAGGGTGCCGGAGGTGAGAATCAGCGGCAAGCACTCCTTGCAGCTGGTGCCGGCCCGTCCGGCTTTCAACTCGGTTTCACTGGCCGGTGGGTGCGCTTTGACATGAAATCCCTTGCCCTGAAATACAGCAGCAATGAGTTCGGTCGTAATGGGGCCCATGGAAGGAAACAACAATGTCACCCGGGGATCGGTCATCGCCAGTGTTTCACCGCTGGAGGAAATTACCTTCGTGGTTTCGTTTTCCAGCAGCGTTCGGGCCGGTGTGAATGTTTGTCGCGTGGCGCCGGGTCTCCGCCCGGTTTTGAGCTTGCGATACGCCGATGCGATATCCAGAAACGCTTCGATGCGGGTCTCCAGACCGGCATCTGCGGTGTGGCTGTCGAGCTCCAGCGTCAACGAGGGTTTCGACCCCATAATGTCCCTGAAGTAGCCCAGAATAAACGAATCCGGCCCGCAGGAGAAATTGGTAATAAATGCACCGAACAACTGGGGGTTGCGGGCAACGAAGCGACTTTGCTTGAGGATCAACTGCCCCTGCCCCCAGTACATGTGCCGCTTGGTTCTGTCTTCCCCCAGCGGCAGAAAGTCGACGGGCAGAATCGGAATGCCTCGGGAAGCAAATTTATGCGGAATCCCCATGTGGGCTTCGTCGGCAAATGCGTTATAGGATCGACCAAACAGGACGACTCCGATCTGCTCGGGGTTGCCGGTCAGATCTGCGAGAACCTGGGCTCCGATCCGGCGCATCTCCAGGGTGCACTCTTGCTGCACCTGTTTGGCTTTTTGAAAAGCACGGCGGGCCTCACGGCTGCCGATTCCCATTTTACGGGCTGCGGCAACCAGGGACTTTTCGGCACCGTCCAGGCCGGTGGTCATGTCGATGGGTGGATCAAGGACCCGGGTGCCGGCGGCTTGCAGGCTGCCAAGCAATTTCCGAAATGTCGTCTGCAGAAAGAATGTCTCTCCCTGAACCAGGGGACAAACCAGCGAGTTGGTGCCTTCGTTCAGCGATGGGATGGACATGAAGTGCGGCAGGAAGATAAATTCCGGCGGCGGGTCCATTTTCAACAATGAGTAAAAAAATCCGTGAGAGAGTTCAGCCGGGTAGCAAAAGGCCGCGTTGCGCTGATCGATTCCTTTCCGGTTGTATGTCCGGGGTATCACCGGCTCAAAACCGAGTTCAGCAAAGAAGTTGGAGTACAGCGGGAAATAGGTGTGCAACAGAAAACTCCTGTTGAAACCGACGCTTCCGCGCCGTTGCACCCGGCCGGTGTCGATGCCGGTGGCGCCGAAATCCTGGTATATCAGGCGCTGCCGGGTCCGAACGTTCTCCAGACTGCCGATATCGTAGTGAACCTTATGGCGCAGATTGTAATAGCGGTTGCATGCTCCGCCGAATGGAAATTTGCGGCCCTCCAGATCGAGAACGGCGATCGAGCAGCGGCGATCACACTTTTCCTTTCCGCCTTTGCAGGTAAAGGTTTTGCCGTATGTCACCGTGCGCCGGGCCAGGGTTTGCAGGTCGAAGGATTGCCTTGCCATCAGCCCGCCGGCGATCCTGTTTTTGATTTCCAGCGCCACGCCATAGGCGCCCATCAGGCCCGGTTCCGGCGGGACGATTATCGGCTTGCCCACCAGCGCCGCCATTGCCAGGGGAACGGCGCGGTTGTAGCATACACCTCCCTGCATGAACACTTTGGTTCCTACCGGCCGGTTGCCCTTGACCCGGTTGGTGTAGTTCATGCAGATCGAATAAACCAGGCCGGCCACGATGTCCTGGTGTTGCACGCCTTCGTGAATGGCATTTTTTATGTCGGATGCAATAAACGCGGCGCACTGGTCGTTGAAATTGGGCGGTTGATCTCCCGAAAGGGCGATGTCGGCAATTTGTTCCATATGCACGCCGAGCGTTTCATAGGCGGACTCTTCGAGAAATGAACCGGTGCCGGCCGAACAGGCTTCGTTCATTGCATAGTCCGACGGAACGCCACCGGTCAAATAGGTATATTTGGCATCCTGTCCCCCGATTTCAAATATCGTGTCAACCGATGGATCGAAAAAGACAGCTGCCGTCGCGTGGGCGATGATTTCGTTGATGACTCCTTCGGTCAGGGCGTGGAGGCCGGCAATCTGTCTTCCGGATCCGCATACACCGAGACCTTCGATGGAAATCTCCTCCGCGGAGACGTTTTCCTCGACTTCTCCGAGGATCGCCTCATAGCAGCGCCGGGAAGCCCCTACCGGGTCGCCGTTGGTTCGCAGGTACACCGATGCCAGCATGGCATCATCGCGGGAGCGCATCAAAACGGCCTTGGTTGTGGTGGAGCCGACATCCAGACCGAGGATACAGACATCTCCGGGGTGCGGCCGGGTCTTGTTGATCGTTTTGAACGTCACGGCTTTCTCGAACTCGTGCAGCGCCGGCAGCTTTTCGAAGGATGATACATCGGTTTTGAACAATCGAGCGGTTTCCGGCAGCGGACGGGTTGGATGGTCCAGGGCCCACAGGGCAGCGCCGAGCGCCTCGAAGTATGGGGCCTGCGCCGGAACGATGAGCCCGGGAAGCTGCTGGGTCAGATACTCGATCATCATCCGGTTGCGGGTCGTGCCGCCGACGATCATGATATGATGTCGTTCAACCTTTTTCAGCAGTTCCAGCACTTTGTCTGCCATCATCCGGCAAAGCCCTGCGGTGACTTTGGATTTGGGAATACCCTTGTTGGTTGCGTGGGTGCAGTCGGATTTGCAAAAGACCGAGCAGCGCCCTGACACCGCATAGGGATCTTCCGTTGTCGTCCAGGAGGCAGCCTCTTCCAAAGAGACGTTCATGCGACGAAGCTGTTGCAGGAAAAATTCCCCGGTACCGGATGCGCATTTGTTGCCGGTGATCACGTTGGAAATCTGACCGGAACCATCCAGCATGTAGACCATGAAGGTCTCTCCGCCCACCGAAACGATGGCCGGGCATTTGATGTCCGGCGGTTTGCAGAAACGATAGGCGTGTTCGGTTGCCTCCGGTTCGGGGATAGAGGTGATCTCCACGAAATTTCGAAATTTGCGGCCGGTGGCCGCGATCCGGTCGTAGGAATCAAGGTCCAGCTTTTCCAGAATCGATAGAATCGCCTTTTTGGGATTTCCACCGTGGGGAAGAAGCGCATGATCAACGATTTGTGGCGGCACCTCCGGGTGCTGTGGCCCCGCAGTTCGGTTTCGATCGGCTATTACCTGAACGGCCGATACGGTGGATGCGCCCAGGCAGACACCTAGAGAAAGCAGTTTTTGGGGTTGTGTTTGCGTCACTTTATTTTGTCCTCCTCTAAGAGGCGTTGAATCGCCGCAGGGTTCTTGCCGATAGCCTGCGGCGAGACGCATCTCAGTTCGATTCGAGTGTCCCCTGTTCGTCGTGCGCGGCCGCACGGCGGTTTGTGACGGCCTTTATCACGGCCTGCACCAGCGTGGCCAGCGGGATGGCGAAAAACAAGCCAAGTATTCCCCACAGCCCGCCGAATATCAGTACGGCCACGATAATGGCCACCGGATGCAGGTCTACGACCTCCGAAAGCAATAAAGGAGCCAGCAGGTTGCCGTCCAGCAGCTGAATTACCGTGTAGGCCAGCAGGGCGTAGATAAACTGGCTTTGCGGTCCCCACTGAAAGTAAGCGATCAGGGCCACCGGAAAGAACATAACGGTCACCCCAATATAGGGAATCAGCACCGAAAGACCGGTGAACAGGGATAACAGCATGGAAAATTGAAGGCCGAGCATTTTAAACGTAACGAAACTGACGCACCAGATGATCAGGATTTCCCAGATTTTTCCCCGGATGTAGTTGCCGATTTGCAGGTTCACGTCACGCCATACCTCCACGGACAGCCCTCTATCGTCCGGCAGCAGGCCGCTCATCCAGTTAAGAATCTTGAACTTGTCCTTTAGCAGAAAAAACACCATCAGCGGCACCAGAATCAGGTAAACCAGCAGGGAGATAAAGCCTCGCAATGAGGCCATGGAAAGAGAGAACAGCCGCCGGACCAGCAGGGTGAGCTCCGTGCCGGCGGCTTCTAACACCTGTTTGATTTGCTGCTCTGAGACAAAACCCGGATAACGCTCGGGCAGACGCAGCAGTTCGGTTTGCCCGGCTGTGACCATCGATGGCAGCTGCTGCAGCAGCTGGGCGATCTGACCGGAAAGCAACGGCAGAAGCCAGACGATCAGCAGCATCAAAACCGCCAGGAAAATCAGAAACACAATAATTACCAGAATCGTTCTGGGGATGCGCATCACCTGAAGGTGGTTAACCACGCCGTCCAACAGGTAAGCGATGACAATGCTGGCGAAAACAGGGATCAGCATCCGCCCCAGGAAAAAGATAGCAACGAATCCAAGCACCAGCAACCCGCTCAGGATTAGAATCTGGGGATCGGAAAAATGCCGATCCAACCACTCGCGAATTAATTGAAACATAGGATGATCTCAGCCGGTTATTTCTTTTGACCCGTTTATGTCACCAGTTGCATTCGTTCATCGATAAGGGCCGGGCCTGCCGCAGGCCTTCATCCGGCGGCCGGATGGTGACCGGAATGTTTCTCAGGATATTCTTTACCATTTTTTTGCGGATCGTAAAATGAATTTCCACCTTTCATCCATTTTACAGAGGCGCCGCGGTTTGACGGGCCGCCATTCGTCTTGATGTGCGAACAGCGTTGTTGTATGGCATTGATATGAACAAGCCGCTGCACCGCAAAGTAGGCATCGCCGCCGTAATCATGATGGGCTCGGTTTTTCTGAGCCGTTTTGTCGGCCTGTTTAGAGACATGGCGATCGCCTATGTCGGAGGCCTCAGCGGTGAGGTCGACGCTTATCATGTGGCCTTTCTGGTCCCTGAAATCCTCAATCATATCGTAGCCAGTGGTTTCCTGGCGGTTACCTTTATTCCGATTTTTACCGGTTATCTGGCCAGCGAGAAGGAAGATGAAGGTTGGCGCATCTTTTCTATCGTTCTGACCAGCTTTGGTTCTCTTTTGCTGATGTTGATCGCCATCGGCTGGGTGTGGACACCCGAGCTTATCGACACCGTTGCGCATGGCCGCCGGGATCCGCAGTTCCGGTCTCTGGCTGTCCAAATGACCCGCATCATTATGCCCGCGCAGGTTTTCTTTTTTGCCGGCGGCCTGTTTATGGCCGTGCAGTTTGCAAAAGAACAATTTGTTATTCCGGCCCTGGCGCCGCTGATCTATAACGTCGGAATCATTGCCGGCGGGATGCTGCTGGGGCCGTGGATCGGGATGCAGGGATTTTCCTGGGGAGTGCTGGGCGGTGCATTTGCCGGTAATTTCGCCCTGCAGTATTGGGGCGCCCGGCGCGCCGGGATGCGGTTCAGCGTTCTTTTCGATTTCCGGCATCCAGACCTGAAAAAATATATCCTTTTGACCCTGCCGCTGATGTTCGGGCTGACGATGATGTTTTCGATGGAGATATTCATGCGCTATTTCGGGTCTTTTCTTCCGCCTGGAAGAATCGCCGGTTTGCTCTACGGGCGAACGATTCTGTTCATTCCGGTGGGTTTATTCGGACAGGCGGTGGGCATGGCGGCTTTTCCATTTATGGTCCGGCTCATAGCGGAACAGAAGATCGGCGAGATGAATCAACTCCTGAACCGGGTGCTGCGGTATCTTGCCCTGGTGATTCCGGTGGCTGTTTTGCTGATGGTGCTTCGCTATGAAGTGGTCCGCCTGCTCTTTCAAAGGGGGCAGTTCGACGCGCGGGCAACCGATCTGACCGCCCAGATTCTGCTTTTCCTGCTTCCGGGAGCTTTCGCGCTTTCCTCCTACACGGTGGTGGTGAGAGGCTACCACGCCACGCAGAACACCTTGTTCCCGGCGCTTTTCGGATCGGCAGCCGTTTTGCTGAGCCTGCCGCTGTACTGGTATGGCATGAAATGGATGGGTGCGTCCGGGATCGCATTGGCCGTATCGTTTTCGGCGGCTCTGCAGGTGGGGCTGCTGTACGCTTTGTGGAACGCAAAGACCGGCAACACCCAAGGCCGGAAGGTCTATCTGTATTACTTGAAAATTATCCTGATCAGTGCGGTGATCGGAATCGTGCTGGAGTGGTTCAACCGTGTGGGACTGTCCGGGATCGACAGCGGCTCGGTGATGGGTGCTCTGGTGGTTTGCCTGATCGTCGGCCTGGCGTTTACCACGATGCTGCTGTTGGCCGGCTACGTTTTTAAAATCCGTGAGATGGCAGAGCTGTTCGATCGGTTTATCCGGCCCCGTGGTGCCGGGACCCGTCGCCGGTGACCCTGTTGCCGGCGGGCGAAAAACCATCACTTATGTTCGTGATGTCGGTCGGTTCTCCTTGCCGGCAACAGTGGTTGCGAAGGCTCTGACTCGGCGTTCAGGCTTTGGTTGAGCGTGCGCAGCAGGTCGGAATCGATTTCGTCCACTGCCGCTGGTCGAACCAGCGACTCGTCCCATTTGCCCTCCACCCGAAAGGGGATCGACATCAGTCGTCCACCCATAACCTTGCTTACCACCGGCAGGTTTTGGATGATCGCGTCGAATGTTTTGAAAGGCGCTACGAGCACAGTGATATCCAGCGTTTGCCGCTGCAGGTCGTAATGACCGTCGAATGCGACCGTCATGGATGAACCGTCGATGACGCCTTCGCGCAGAACAAACTTGCCGTCTTCAAACTCACCGGTTAATTTTATGGTCTCGTACCCGAATCCCTTTTGCACCACATCTGGCAGCCTGCCCCGGAAAATTTCGGTCAGGTTCAGCAGGGCCAGTATCTTTGCCAGCACGCCATGGCGATAGATTCGACCCGATTGGGAAGTAAATTTCAAATGGCCGTCTAAAGACTGATAAAAGCCATCGCCTAAAGAATCGGCCGTCACGCTTCCAGCCAATTCGTATATGCCGGTCACCACGCCGGGCTCCTTTAACAAACAGGTGAACAGGGCGTCCAGCGGAGCGCCGGCTGTTTCGGGTTCTGCGTTAAAGGTCAGGTTCCATGGGGAAATGTTCAAAAGGCCCGGCACCGATATGCTGCAATAATCAGCGCGCTGGATCTTTACCGTCATATTGCCGGGGTTGAGAATGACACCTGCTTTTACGGGCGCGAAAACAATGTTGCCCAGTTGAAGTCGATCGGCGGTAACGCGAAGTACGCCCTCCATCCATTTGGGCCAGAAATCGCGCTTTTCCTCAATTGCGGTATCAGCGAGCTCGGAGCCGGCAAGTTGTGAGATCTGCAGGCCGGTGACTTCGTCAATAGACAGGTCTGCATCCAAATCCGCACCGGCAGCAGAAATCCGGGCGCTGCCTGAAAGTTGCATGGCGCTGCCGCCCCAGCGGATACGACTTTCAGGCATTTGGAACCGGATTTCGGATTCACCGACCGGTTCGGCCACAAATCGTCCCGTTTCAACCCATACGGCATCGGAAAGCAAGGCGTTGCGAAACCCCAATTGCTTCACCTCTCCGCTGAATTCGTATTGCCATTGCCGTATGCGGTGAAGGGGTCCCTTTATTCCAAAGCTTGACAAGGAGACACGGCCGTCCAGAAACTGCAGCGATCGCAGATGGGATTGCAGGTGGTCGAAGGTTACCAGCCAGTCCACCAGTTCGATCACATCCACACGCGCAGGTCCGCCGGAAATCGTCATGTATCCATCTTCCGCCCAGTCAAATCCGATCGACAGGTCCCGCAGCTCGGACCGGCCGATTCGGGCATTGATCTGATCCGCCACGAACCGCGTGGAGTGGATCAGATACCGACCGCCATTGATAACCACAGGGTGGGCAAGGCGGGAATATTCTGCGAACACATTGGCATTGGTTACCGATGCCGTCACTTGAAGATCGCCGAACCTTTCTCCGATCGTCAGGCGCCCTTCGGCGGTGCCGCTGAGATAAAGGATTTTTTCCAGTTCATCCTGGAAAGCTTTGCTGCCGACCAGTCGTATCAGGATCGGCTGCAACTGCGCCACGTCTGCCAGGGTATCGATATCGAGATGAAACGGTGCCTTCCGGCCCACGAGTCCAAAGGTTAGCTGACCATTCTTTCCGGTCGAGTTGCCCAGCTTTGCGGTGAGGTTGGTTCCGTTCAACACCCCGTCGGCGATCGACACGTCGCCTCTCACCTTGTTGAGATGCAGGATGACCCCGGGAATGAAGATGTCCCCCCCGGAAATGGTGCCCCGAATGATGTAATTCTCGATATGAAAAAGAGCCGCAGGCGTTTGTCCCCGAGCATGGACGGTAATGATGGGTATCTGTCCACCGGTGATCACCGTGAATATATGTCGAACTGTTGGTTCCTGACCCATGAGGGTCATGGCCGCCTGGCGCAGGGCTGCGGCGTCGATTCCCGCTCCGGTCATATCAAGGCGGAATTCCGGGTCGGATCGATTCAGATAAATAGATCCCGATACCTGCAGGTTGGGTTGATCCAGCTGCAAGTCGGAAAAAGAAATAACGGTCGTATCTTTGCGGATGTTCGCTACGATCTTTAGGTTTTTACCTTTCAGGACGGTTTCCACTCCCGGTCGCTGGAATTGGAAAAACGGGTTTGTTCCGTTCAGTTCGATTCGGAGGCGGCGGGGGGCATCGACTTGCAGTTTCAATTCCAGATCCACCCGGGAATCGACCACGGGAAAGAAACGCCGCGTTTGTCGCTG
>JAHEIV010000070.1 GCA_024639205.1 Deltaproteobacteria bacterium
CCAGCCGCTGCGCCAGGTCCGCCCAGGCATGATCAAATACGAACTCTCCACTGCTGTGGCCTTTCAGATACAGGGGAGCGGCACCCACCATCCGGTCGTCGGACCAGACGATGAGGTGGATCGGCAACCAGCCGGTTTCTGCCCGAACACTTCCGGAGTCCTCCAAAAGGCGCAGCCACTCGTATTCCAGCAAAGGAGTCTGCAGGGGAACGGCCAGCGCATCCCAGGCCTGACGATCAATGTCCGATATCCTGTTTGTCCATTCCAGGCGATATGACGGGGGCTGTTGCGGTGCCATAAGCTTATGTTAGGACTGCAGGCAAGGCTGTCAAGCATTGGATTGCAAAGCGGGGGTCGGCCAAAGATATGCGAGCGGGCCGTGTGTATCCCATTGCGAAAGGGTTGATTTTTCGCATACTGCTGAGCTATGTAAATCAAAAATTCTCTATGACCTTACCCTTCTCGATAAAAGCGGCGATGTCGTCTCTGGTGCTGACCATACCCATCATGGCCTTTTCCAGCTGATCGTAAACCGGATCCCCAGGTCCGAGGGTCTGTTCAGCCCCCATGAGGATTTTCTCGGCGGTGTCCAGAAAATCGTCCAATCGTGAGAGCAGTTTTTTACGTTCTGCGTGTCGCTCCTTTTCTTTGGCGATGACCGGCTGCAGCCGCTGAATCGAAAACTCCACCAGCGCATTGCGGGATGCAGAATATTCTTTTGCGGCCCTGTCCAGACACGAAAGGGTGCGTCGGCTCAACACGTAGGTTTTCTGCATTCGACTGGACAGATCACGGGAGACGGAACCCATCTGCAGGGCGATTCTTTCCAGGGATTCGAGATCATCGATCAGATGATCGAACAGGGACTTTTGTTTGATACCCAGGTGGACGGAAACCGCGCTCATGGTTTCGATCGCCTTCTCGGTCAGCTTGAACGTTGCCCGAACCGACTGGCGACCGCGCAAGTCCCTGGAAGACGGTTGAGACAAGATGATTTCAACCGGCTTCTCTTTTTTGTCCTCTTTCATCAAACGACCTCCCGGCGGTTATAGTTGGAACGACCGTATTACTTATCTATAATAATAATGTTTAATAATGCAACTGTTTTTAATATTATTTGATCTGCGCAACACCATTCGCCGAACCTGGTGGGCATGATCGGTTGCGTTTCGAATGGGGTTGCGGTAGTTTGAACCGAATCGACAGCCGATCCGATTTTCCCGGAATCGCTGTCGGCTGAATTTCCACGAAAACAGACCGGTTCTGTGGGCCGGCTTTCCGTAAATAAAGGGGGCAGTCGTCGTGGCAAAAATCCTATCGAGTATGGGACGGTTTCTTCAAAAAACCTGGAATCTGATCACCCTCTTTCGAAGGGTGCTCGGCAACCTGTTGTTTCTATCCTTTCTGGTTTTACTGGTTGGGATCTGGTTTTTCCGCAGCGACGAACAGGTTCCGACCGGAGCGGCGCTGGTGTTCGCTCCGGTCGGCAATATCGTCGAGCAAACAGCCGAACCGTTGCTGGTGGATCGGTTTTTCGGCGGGACTGTCCGCCAGGAAGTGTCCCTCGGCGACCTGATCGACGGAATTGATCATGCCGCCGGGGACGAGAACATTAAAATCCTTTTGCTCGATTTACGCAGCCTGGAATGGGCCGGTATCAGTAAACTGCAAGAAGTCGGTGTGGCGCTGAAACGGTTTCGGCAAAGTGGAAAAGAGATTGTTGCCTTCGGCGAGTATTTCAACCAGCAGCAATACTATTTGGCCGCCCACGCCGACCGAATCTATCTTCATCCCATGGGTCGGGTTTGGATCAGTGGATACGGTGTTTACCGCAAGTACCTTCAGTCCGCGTTGGAAAAACTGCTGGTACAACTGCACGTTTTCCGGGTCGGTACCTACAAATCCGCACTGGAGCCTTTTTTTCGCAACGATATGTCCGCCGAGGCCAAAGAGTCCAATACCGCCTGGCTCAAAGTGCTATGGGAGGCCTACAGAAACGACATCGCCGAGCTGCGGGGCATCGATCCGGGTGATGTAGACGCGTGGATCAATGCCATGGATGTTTATCTGGCCAAGGAAGATGGCGACGCAGGCAGGATGGCCGTTAATCTGGGTCTGGTGGATGAACTCAAGACGCGGGATGAGGTCCGCGACGAACTGGTCCGTCTGGTCGGTCGGGATAAAAAAACCGAAACATACAAACAAATATCGTTCACCCGTTATCTCGACTTGGTGAGTTCGGAGCTTCGAAAAACAGAGTCGCAGCGCGGTAAAGTCGGTATGATCGTGGCCAGAGGCGTTATCATGGACGGCAAGCAGCCTGCAGGAAGGATTGGCGGAGATTCGATGGCCAGCTTAATTCAGCGCGCACGACGGAATCCGGAGATCGACGCGCTGGTGCTGCGTATCAACAGCGGCGGCGGCAGCGCCCTGGCTTCGGAGATCATTCGTCGCGAAGTCGAGTTGACCCGCGTCGCAGGAAAACCGGTCGTGGTATCCATGAGTTCGGTAGCCGCTTCCGGCGGATACTGGATCGCGGTATCCGCCGACAGGATCTGGGCGTTGCCCACCACCGTCACCGGCTCCATCGGTATCTTCGCGGCTCTGCCAACCTTTGAGCGTTCGCTGGAAGCGCTGGGAATTCACACCGACGGAGTCGGAACAACGAAACTGGCCGGTGCTTTTGATCTATCGCGACCCTTGAATCCTTTGCTGGCAGACATTTTGCAGCGCTCTATCGAACGCGGCTACCGTCAATTCGTCAACCGCGTGGCGGAAGGTCGTCAGTTGGATCCAGCCGTGGTGGAGAAAGTAGCCCAGGGGAGAGTATGGGCCGGGAAAACGGCCTTTGAGCTGGGCCTGGTGGATGCACTGGGTGGCCTGGAAGATGCCGTGCAATCCGCGGCCTCGCTGGCCGAACTGGATGAGTTCGATGTCGTGCCGATTGAAGCGCCTCAGACGGCCCGCGAGCAACTGCTGAAGAAACTGATCCGCTTTCTGGTTCGAACGGTTGTCGACGAAACGCACTCCATCCATGGAGGAGAGCAACTGCGGGCTGCCGGGGCAGTGTTGGGTATAGAGACGATGGAGATACTTCGGGCACTCAACGACCCGCTTCACACCTATGCATTGTGCCTGATGTGCAGCGAGCCATATTAGCGCATTTCGAAAAGGCGGTTATGGGTCCGGTGTTCCGCCAATGGACACATTGGGGGGCCGGCTCACCAGGATCGGGGGGCCCAAATCACCGATCCATAATGCAACCTGCCGTATATACGCCGTTTTTTAGCCTTCCGCCGCGTTGACCGCGTCCGATCATCGATCAGATGGCATCTCGTTTTTCAAAGGGCACGAAACACTGCGCCACCATTTTTTCGATCGGCGCTATTGTTCCCGCCGAAGATGTTTATCGAAGAGTGATCTCCCGGAAGGGCAGATCGAGCTTATCGGCCAATACTTTCAGGTCCTCCCCCAGCGTTTTGATACGGACATTGGTTCGTTGAACCGGGGTGGTTTTGTCGGCAACCACAAAGATCTGCAACCGGCTTGCATCCAGGTGCTTGCGGGCAAGCGCCAACACTGTCGCACGGTTTGTTTCCATGTAGGCATCCTGGATTTTCTCCAGGGTGTTCAGCGGTTCGCTACGCAGATGATACTGACCGTAGACTTTCACCAGGTCAAACGGATTGTCGACATTGAACACAAAGCTGTTGAGCGCTTCCATCCGCTTGAGCTCCAGTTCGAATTGGGGGATCCCCTGCTGCAAACCCTGCATGATCTTTATCGTCTCCGAAATGGCAGTGGGTGTGCTGTCTGCCTTGCATCCGATGTATCCAAGCAGCATGCCGGCCTGCCATTTGTAGGTCTGGAAAAAACCGGCCGAGTAAACCAACCCCAGATCGTCCCGCAACCGGGTGTACAGTAGCGAGTCGCTGCCACCGAAAAGATCCATGAGCAGCCGAATTTTCCAGAAATCCGGATGGGTACGTTTGACGCTCGGGGCAGCCAGTATGACCTGCGATTGAACCTGACCGGGTTTGTGAATGAGGGCCAGTACCGGAGGCGTTTCCGGTGGATTGTGCAGCCGCCGTTGAGACGGCGCTGCGTTGGGCAGGGATTTTAACAAAGTGCGGATACCGTCCACGGCCTTCTCTTTGGAAATATCGCCCGATACAGCCACCACCATATTGCCGGGAACGAAGTGCTTGCCAAGAAATGCGCGCAGGTCCTCGGCGGTGATTTTCGGTATGGTGGTAAGTCCTTGCAGTGGATCCCTGCCGTACGGATGACCGGCAAAATGCCAGATCATCGCTTCCCGCATGGCTACCGACTGAGCGTCTTCTCCGGAGCGTCGCAGTTCGGTAGCGGTTTGTTCTTTTACCACCCGGACCACCCCGGCATCAAAGGCCGGGCGGTTGAGCACCTCCTGCATCAGAGACAGGCCCTTCTGCCATTCATCCCGGAGAACGGAAAGACTGATCGTCGAATAGTCCTGCCGCACGGAAAACGACAAATGGATGGCATTTGCATCCAAGGTCTCGGCCAATTCCTGGGGAGAATACTTTTCCGTGCCACCTTTGATCAGGGTGCCGTTCAATACAGCCGCCAGCCCCGTTTTAGACGCCTCGATATCCACCGCGCCTGCTTTTACCAGAATGGTCATGTCGATGAGCGGCAGTTCGGTATTCGGCAGGTAATAGATCGGGGTCGGACCGATTGTCGCGGTCTCCGCCGGTGGGAAGACGATCTTGGAGGGTCTGCGCTCAAAAGACAGCGGGTGCTTCCATCCTGTCGGCGTCGGATAGATGGATTGATTCTCCAAAGATATCGCTCGTGAAGACCTTGCAGCAGTCGACCCGCTCACTGTCCGGGTTTCTATATACGGCGGGGTTTCCTTCGGCTGCCCTCCGGGTATGACGGCAACGCTGGAGCGGTTTTCTTCCCGGAAATACGTATTGGCAACCCGTTGGATGTCTTCCGGTTTCACCGCAGCGATTCGGTCCAGGTAGTCGTTGATATAGCCCCATCCGGTTTGTACCTCCAGTGTAGCCAGCAGACTTGCCAGGTCTTCATTGCTGCGCATGCGGTTGAGATAATCGCGCTCGTTCAACTTCTTGATTCGCAGCAATTCTTTTTCCGACACCAGCTCTTGCCGCAAACGTTCCAGCTCAGCCAGCAGCAATTGCTCCAAAGATCGGCAGGCCTCCCGGTAGGCAGAGCGCAGCTCCGCTTCGGTCGGATTCGGGTTTTTTTTCAACATTTCCGGTTCATTGGGGGATCCGCCCAAGATCACCATGCCGGCATACCGGTTGTCAGGATTATAGGCCCAGGCTTCAGCTGCCAGTCCTTTGTTAACGATGTTCTGATTCATGCGGGCGCTGCGGCCCTCACTCAGGATCATGGTCAACGCATCGAGGGCGTAAAAGTCATCGGTACCCATGCGGGCGCCATGATATCCGATACGCACCAGGGGGGTCCGCGCACCGTTCAAGTATCGGACATTATTACGAGGACCTGCTTGCGCCGGCTCTGCAGTCAGGTTTTCCGGACTGCGTTTTCCGGCTGGATAGCGGCTGAAGTAGCGTTGTGCCAGTCGCCGTACCTGCGCAACCGTGATATCCCCCACCAGAACACAGACCGCATTGGTCGGGTTGTAATATTTACGGTGGAAATCAATGGCGTCACGGGTGTTGTAGAAAGACATGTCCGATTTCCAGCCGATGGTTGGGTTTCGATATGGATGGGCTGTGTAAGCAGCGGAATTGAGATCCACCCATGCGGCCCCGTTCGGATTGTTGACGTACCGAAATGCCCATTCTCGCTGAACCACTTCTTTTTCGACATAAAATTCGCGCCAGGAAGGCTCGAACAACTGTTCACTGATGATCGAAAACCATTGCTCCAGCATGTCCGCCGGAACCGACGCGATGTATTGAGTTTCATCTCTGGTGGTGAAGGCATTGATGCCGACCGCCCCGTTTTTTCCCAGCTGGGAAGAGAATACCTGGGGAACGTAAATTTTTTGCACTTCTTCGCGTAGTTTGACCATTTCGGCCAGCTTTTTGCGGATCAGCTCCTTATCCGGATTGCGCCGGCGTGTTTCAGCCAATACCACCTGGTAGGCACCTTCGATGGCCTCCTGCAGCTGGCGGTCTTTCTTTGGATCCAAACTGCCGAAATTCTTGGTTCCCTTGAACATCATGTGCTCCAGCAGATGAGCGATACCGGTTTTCCCGGTTTCCTCCAGCGCGGATCCGGCGCGAATTGCCAGCCGACAGGCGATTTGCGGGGCCGTTGGTCTTTCAACAACCAGAAAGAGCATACCGTTGTCTGTCCGAAACTCTTTTACGTCTATGTTTAGTTTATGCTCTGTGTCGACGGCACCGGCCGGCACCGCCGGCATTGTGAGCAAAAAAGCGATGATCAGAGCGTTGATCCACTTCATGAAATGCCTCCTGATACAGCATTGCCGGTATGGGTTAATTGAAACAAATTTCATTCGCCAGCGGCTCCACCGCCGGAAAGCGGCTGCCGGTGGCGACAGGTAGGTCATCAAGCGCTTTTCGGATTTCATCCCGTTCATAGCGGGTTCCGGTCAGGTGCTTTCCAAGCTCACGCCACTTGCCGTTACCTTTTTCCGGATCAAGATCAACGATGGCGGCTATTTTCCCACGATGAACATCGATCCGCAGGCGATGCTGGCCCTGGCCGTTTTTCATCACTGAAAAATCCGGTGTGCGACCGAAGGTCCAGTCCCAAGAACGGTATTTTTGCGCAGCTAGCCGGTAAATACGCTTCCAGTGGCGATCGTCAAGCGACACCTTCTGCATCCTGCCCATCTCCTTTCTGAGCAGCCCGAGCAGCCGTTTCTTGAAATGATCCAGATCCACGGATCGATCCAGCAGCGGACGAATGTTTGCCACCGGATGATAAACGGATTGGATCGCTTTGGTCTGCAGCCGGCTCGCTGGCGGCGTTAGTGCCCGCGCCAGAGCCCGCAGATCCGCATCAAACAGAAGGGTGCCGTGTACCATGACACGGCGGGTGTTCGAAAAAAGGGCACTGCCGGAAATCTTTTTCTTTCCGACCACCAGGTCGTTGCGATCGTTTATGCGGGCACCAACCCCCATATGGTCAAGCGCACGGACAATGGGAGAAAGAAACCAACGGATGTTTTTCAAACCGCCGGCTGCCGGGTTTTGAATAAAACTGAAGTTCAGATTGCCCCTGTCGTGATATACCGCTCCACCTCCTGAAAGCCGGCGCACCAGTTGCATCCGATGCGCTTTCATGAAGCGATGGTCGACCTCCTGCAGGATGTTCTGGTTTCGCCCGACAATTACCGACGGCTCGTTTGCATACAGCAGAAAGTATTCATGTTGGCCATCCAGACGCCGGATACAGTGCTCCTCCAGGGCCATGTTGACAAAAGGATCCGGATTGTCGTGATTGTCGATCAAATAACGCATCGATTCCGATCTCGTTCGGTTCGTGGTTTAGCGGTCGTGCGCTGTCCTGCTGGAGCGCACTGTCAACGGGCGCGGCCGACGATCAAAGTGGAAGGTAAGACGCCATAACAGTAGTGTCAAAGCACTTTTGCGTGATCTGGTTGCGGACCCGTCATGCAGGTTCAACAGAAACGCTCGGAGGGCATTCTGGGTGGCTCCATAGGACCGTTTACCCCTTAAATGTTTTGAATGAAGGAGAAAAAGCGACTCGTTTGCATCAGCGCTGTCTTTGAAGGGCTGTTGTGTATTTGATGGCAGTCGATGAAGGCGCATCCGTGCGCCGAAAATCAATATCGTGGATTCCACCGGTGTTGCCGATGTGTTTGATGCAGCGTTTCTTGCCGCCTATCTGCGCATTGGGGATGTTATCGGGGCCGGTCGCTTTGGGACCTCCGCGGCCGTCTTGCCTGCGATGGGCTTCGACACCACCGTGGTGCCGTCAACCGACCCGGTCAACCGGGTGTTGTGCGGTCGTTTCCCGGTAAGGCGGTGACGGTTGAGTGCTTGTACGGTTGACCCGGAACGCTTGCAGGGTGAACTCGATCGGCGCAGGGGTTACGGGGGGCACTTGCAGATCAGGATTCGCCGAGCGTGTGATTACGAATGAAACGCCCGAGTTGGAACTTTTGATCCGGAGAAAGGTCTTTGAACTTGATACCGGTTTGCCTCATTTTTAACGGGCTGACGCTAAACCCGTTTATCACTTCAAAATCGGAAATGGTTTCAACGCTCACTTTGTCCAGAAAAAGACCCAAACCGGCGATGATGATTTTTAGTTCTCCGGCGCCATTGGTAATACGGTTATCGTTGACATATCGAAACGACAGACCCCGCATGCTGATATCTTTGATCTGGCCGAGCTTGTCCTTTCTGGTTACGAGAACGGCAAATCTGCCTTCCTTCGCCTGGTAGCGCTTGGAGCGCCTGCGATCCGAAAGCGCCCTTCGATCCCGGGCTTTGAGTCGTTTGTCTCTTCTGCGCTCTGGGTGAGATCTCCTGTCCGGCATTCGATTCGCTCCCTTTTTTCGATTCCTGTTTTTCTGGTTCCAAACGGGAATTGGGCCCAACGTATCATCCATCGACAGCGCCTTCAACCACTAATGCAAAAACCGTGCATGGAGCGGCGTTCATTTTGCAGTGAAGACCAGCCGGGCCGCTGCGCATGGAAGCGGAACTGGCACTGCAAGAATGTCCCAAACGGGTTATATCATTTATTACACATTGTGGAATTTGCGAAATAGGTACATTGTGGATATAAGCTGTTACATCTGAGAGCAGATGACCACGCCTTTGAAATCACTCAATCGGCCGCCAACCGTTACCCAATTTTTCATCCAAGGAAGGTTCCGGAATGCAGAAACGCTGGAGATGCAAGGTGTGTGGATACATACACGACGGTGAAAAGCCACCCTATCGGTGTCCAATATGCGGCGCACCGGCCGCAATGTTCGAAGAAATTGCCGGATCCCGCTAACCCAACCCGGCCGTTGCGGTTTCAATGCAGGAGGGTTACAAAAGGCTCCAGAATGCAGCCAGACCGAAGCTGGTGATGATTACACCGGCGATCCGGTTGACCCATTGCAATCCCTTTTCGGTAAACTGGCTCCGAAAAATGGCCACCCCTTCGCTCAATGCCAGCCACCAGAGTGTCGATCCCAGAAAAACCCCCCAAACCAACAACCCGGCCGAAACATAGTTTCCTCCGGTTTCACCCAGCCCTAATCCGGCAAATACGGCTGCAAAAGCGATGATGGTCATCGGATTGGTGATCGTTAAGAAAAACGTGGACGCATAGTTGGACAGCAGGCCATTTCCTTTTGCCGGCGCTTCTTTTTCCGCCGGTGTAGCGAAAAATGTCTTCCATCCCAGATAGCAAAGAAATCCGCCGCCGATCAATCGGAATCCGAATTGCTGCCGGATCAGAAAGTTTGAAATGAACGTCAGGCTGAACCCTGCGATACAGCCATAGAAAGCATCGGCTGTGGCTGCGCCCAACCCGGAGATAAAGCCGGCGATTCTGCCATCCGCAAGGGTTCGGCGCACGCACAAAATACCGATGGGTCCCACCGGTGCGGCGATCGAAAAACCGATCACCAATCCTTTGATAAACAGGTTCAGGTTCATTTCGCTGCTCATCCTGCAGTGCTTATGAACATTATTTCGAACGGACAAAGCAAATGGTTGCCGGCAAATCGACGGTAATAGCCTTCAACTTGCCTTATCGCAACGTTTTCATGACCGGTTATCACTGCTGATCGCAACCATCCGGCTTTGGCCGGTTATCACTGCCGGCAGATTCGATCGAAGGGGGAATGCAGGACTGCCAGGGACGGTTGGAAAAATTCTGCGCCCGTAAACCGGCAGAGCACCTGTCTTCAACTGTTGAGAAGATAAAGGTTCCATCTTTCAGCCGCCACCGGTACACACCGGTCAGCGCAGGGCAGACCGGATCATTGACCAGCAGGATCCGATCACCGATGATAAGAAAAGTCCCGATGCTTTTCCACCCGCCGGGTTCGTAAAAGATCCGAAATACGCCTCTGCGCAAGCTCAGTTTCCAAAATCCGCCTTCCGGTTTGTAATCCGGACAGCGCCGGCAAGGAATCGGTGGCGTCGTTTTTGTCTCCAATTTCACGTAGACCCCGTCGACAACCGTGGTGATGTCATCGGCAAGCGGCATGGTGTAAGGATATGGATTTCTTTGCAACAGTTCGTGCCAGTGGCTGTCTGCCGTATTACTGTTGCTGTCATCGGCAATCGCTGTATTCATGCATACAAGGCAAGTAAGCAGGGCATGGATACCCCGAAGGATCCAGACAGCA
>JAHEIV010000071.1 GCA_024639205.1 Deltaproteobacteria bacterium
GTACAAAGATGAGCACCGTGATATAGTACATTATGGCCGGCACCAGGGCCACCTTGATGATGGTCAGGTAGCTGGTGTTGGTGAACTCGGCCATCAAAAAGGCCCCGGCACCCATGATGGGTGGCATCAATTGACCGCCGGTAGACGCCGCCGCCTCGATGGCCCCGGCCACATGGGGCCGGTAGCCGACTTTTTTCATCATTGGTATCGTGAAAGATCCGGTGGCCACCACGTTTCCCACGGCTGACCCGGACACCGATCCCATAAAACCGGAAGCCACCACAGAGGTTTTTGCCGGTCCCCCGGAGAATCGCCCGGTAAGGGCATAGGCGAGTTCAATAAAAAAATTCCCGCCGCCGGTAAATTCCAGAAAGGACCCGAAAAGAACGAATACATAGACAAAGGTAGCCGCCACACCGATGGGCAGTCCGAAAATCCCCTCGGTGGTCAGCCAGAGGGTGGTGGAAATACGTTCGATGCTGTAACCCTTGTGGATGATCAGCTCGGGCATGTACGGGCCGAAGGTTGCATACAGAATAGCTGTTACACAGATGCCGGTCATGATCAGCCCGATGACCCGACGGCAGGCCTCCAGTACCAGGAGGGTACCGATGATGCTCACCACCAGATCGCTGGGCAGCCAGTCCCCCTGGCGCTCGAAAATGGCCAGCAGATTACTGCAGATGTAGTAAGTGCAGTAAACCGAGGCTGCCACCAGGCACCAGTCGACCAGGACCCAGCCGTTGAGCCGGTTTTTGCGGGCACCGCGAAAGGGAGGCTTGAGCAGAAAGGTCAGGCTGAGCATCGCCCCCAGGTGTATGGAACGCTGCACCAGGGCGGTGAGAGCGGCGACCCCGGCGGTGTAAAGCTGGTAAAGGCTCAACGCGATGGCCAGCACGGCGACCACCCCGGCCGTCAGCCGCATCAATTCCGGATACCGGACGGCGGGAACCTCCGCATCCGGCGAGGTCTTTTGGATCTCTTCAACCGGCTGTTCGGAATCGATGGCAGCGGTCATCAGCGGCTCCTTTCAGCGGGTGTCGCTGGATGGGGCACGATACTGCGCCAGAGCCGATACAGAAGACTTACCGGCCGGGCGGCAAAGCGAACGGCCGTGTGGGGCGCTCGTTCCGACAGGTTGGTGTGGATACCGCGCCAGATGACGGTGTGGTCCACGCCGGGGCTGCCGATCCGCAGAACAAAGTTGCCCGTCGGCAGATGCATCTCTTCGATCACCTCGTAGGGCCCGCGCTTCACCATTCTTCCCACCCCCGGCATTCGCCCCATTCCGGCCCCGAATTTCAGGTAGCGCTCTTCTTCGATATAGATGCGTCCCTGGTCGTCCAGGCTGTGTTCCTCCCAGATGGGGGCGTTTTCCACCGAGTGGTAGTAATGAAGGGTGAAACGTTCCTCCGGTTGCAGGGGGAGCACCAGCAGGGGTGCCGTCCCTTTCACGGGGGTGATCCTCAGCTCGAGGCCGCCGGGAAAGCTCCCGGCGATCAGCAAAAACAAAAGGGCCAGGCCGGCAGCCGAAAAAACCAGATAGCGGACCGGCCTGGTCACCTTAGTGTCCCTAAGGCATCAGTTTGGCGGGCACGGAAATCTTTTTTTCCTTCAGATACCGGATGGTGCCCGGATGCAGTGGGATGGGGGAATACGCTACGGCGTTTTCCGGTGTTGTGTATGACGCCGACGGGTGAATCTTCAGCAGATAGTCGTTGTGCTCATACAACGCCTTGACCAGGTTGTAGACCATGTCGGTGTCCAGGGACGCCTGGCAGATCATCACATTCCACACACCGATGGTCGGCACGGGTTGATCCACTCCCCGGTATACCCCGCCGGCCAGATCGACCGAAGAATAATTTGCATTGGATGCCAGGACCTTTTGCGTTTGTTCGGGCGTAAACGTGATAATGTGAATGTCGTGGGTGGTGGCCAGATCCAGAATGGAACTGGTGCCGGGACCCACCGACCAGACCCCCACCTCGATGGTGCCGTCCCGCAGGGCGTTGGCTGACTCGGTGAACGACAGGCGGCTGTCCTTGTAAGAGTCGAGGGAAATTCCCAGCGCTTTGAAAACCGCTTCGGCCATGAAGTTGGTGCCGCTGCCGGGACTGCCGCTGGAGATGTTTCTCCCTTTGACCTGTTCGATGTTGGTGATGCCGCTCTTTTTCAGGGTTACCACCTGCAGCAGGTTGGGGTACATGATGGCCATGGAGTAGATCTCGTGTTTCTTCCCCTTGAATTTTCCCGTTCCCGTGAAACCGGCCTGGGCCACGTCGCCCATCACCTCGCCGACGACGGTTTCGCCTTTATGGGCTAGCTTGACGTTTTCCACGCTGGCGCCGGTGACCTCGGCCACCGCCTTGACGTCCTTGACGTACTTGGACCAGATTTCGGCCACACCACCGCCGTAAGGATAGTAAATACCGCCCGTCCCGCCGGTGCCGAGACTGATAAAGCTGGTTTTTGCGGTCGCCGGTCCTGCAATTGCCAGAACCAGGCAAAGGATGCTGATCAAGGTTGCTCTTTTCATATCCGAACCTCCTGAAAGCATTTCTTCAGGCTCCAAGTGCGTTGATTCGTGACACCAGCGGCGCTGTTCGGGCATCAGACGGCTTGAGTTTGCCAGCCGGGCACTTTGTCCTGAGAAAATGAGTTGGTCAGTGAACGGTTGAATCGGTAGACTACTGGCTCACCGTGCCGATTTTCAGCATGATTCCCTTTGGCTGTTTGGGCATCTGGCTGACGGGATAAACAAAACTCTGGGTTTCGCCCGGTTTTACCAGCCCTTTGGCCGTTCTCCGGGGAATCAGACCGCCGACCGCCTTGCCGTTGTCCAGAAAAACATTGACCCGAAAACGCTGATCGCTATTGCTGACGTTTTTAACAGCCGCCTTAATGTGCAATGTGTCCATACCTTCAAACTTTTTGAAGGAACAGGAAAGCTCCTGCAGTGCCGCTTCCGAAGCGATGTCCTTTTCCAGTTTATCTTCCGCAACACAGGCAAACACATCGGGTGCATTTTTGGGGGTGTATCCCGTGCTGCAGCCGGTCAGCACCAGACCGACGACCACCAGACATACCACCCACCAGCATGATACCCCTTTCATTGGCTTCATCTTTTCCCCTCCTCCTGTTGGGTTGTCCATACCAATGACTCCACAATTTTTCACATCATCACACCCCCATTCGCTTGTCAACTCTTATCCGCCCAATTCCAGGCCATCCGGCATTCCCTTCTGCCGGCCGCCATGGAAAGAAAAGCCAATCGCCAAAATCGATTTTCAGCTTCTGCTTTGTACCCGGTCCACCAGCTCCAGGACCGAAGCCAGGATCTTTTCCGAAAAGCGCAGCCGTAAGGCAACCCTGAGCATATCCGTGTCGATGATCGTGCCGTTTTTTGCCAGAACAGCCAGAGCGGCCAGCGCCCGGTCCGCCGGTTTGACGCCCAGTTTTTTGAAATCGAGTGCCTGGGTCGCACCCGCACAAGGCGGGATGTTCGTGTCAAGGGACTTCAAGATCAGCGTTTGCGGTTGGAGATCGGCGAACAGCGATTGGCGGCGTTCGACCCCTTCCCGGCTCAAGGCGATGACGATATCGGGCCGTGCCAGGCTGGTAAAGCCGATCGGTTCGTTGGACAGGATGACCTCACTGATAGACGGTCCACGCAAGACCGTGATGTTGTATTCGTTTTTCTGGGTTGCCTGCAGGCCGGCACTCATACCGGCCAGGCACAGGACTTCCCCGGCGGAAATGATCCGTTGGCCCGCATCTCCCAGTAGAAGAATCTCGTGGCGACCGTTGCTGGGGGGTTGAAACCGTTGCGCAATGGACTCCGGCTGCGAAAATGTCTGCTCGCCGGCGGCCTGCCTGTATAAAGATCCGTATTCGCGGCGTTGGTTCTCTTCGACGATACCGTCAGCCGGCGGCATCGTTGCCATCTTTTCCGCAATGATCTTCGGTGTCAGCGGGTTCTGGCGGATGTATCGACCGGGACAGATCCCCCAGATATCGAGAAGGGCAAAACCATCGAATGCGATGGCTTCTGCAATCTCATCGGCCAGACCGGATTGATAGCTGCTGCACCGTTTCACATAGGCGGCACCAGCCGAGTGTGCCACCCGGCAGATGTCCAGCGGTCTTTCCAGCCGGTTGAGAAAGCCCGAGCTTACCCGGGCCTCCGGCGGGGTGGTGACGGAAAACTGTCCACCGGTCATGCCGAAATTAAAGTTGTTTAATACCAGCAGCGTCAGATTCAGGTTGCGCCGGCAGGCCGCCAGCAGGTGGGCGCCACCGATGCCCTGGCCACCGTCGCCCATTGTGACCACCACCTGAAGCTGCGGCCGGGCCAGCTTGATGCCGGCAGCATATGTCAGGGCTCGCCCGTGGAGACCATGCAGCGCGTGAGTATGAAAAAAGGTGTCGAACAGACCGGAGCAGCCGATGTCGCTGACAATGGCGATCCGGTTTCCCGGCAAACCCAGTTTCCGGAAGGCCTTGTCCAGCGCCCCGGTGATCCGGTCGTGGGAACAGCCCGGGCAGAATACCGGTGGGCGGTCTTTGTTGAGCAGGCTATCGGCCATCGATCACCTCCATAATGGTTGCGGGAGTGATCAGGCGTCCGTCCATTTGGCCATAAAACTCCACCTGCCGGTCAGACAGGATGCGCCGGATTTCGTGGACGTACTGCCCCAGGTTCATCTCCACAACCACTACCCTTCGATATGGCGCGGTTTTATCACGAATCAATTTTTCGGGTACCGGCCAGAGCGTTTTTACGACCAGCAGACCGATCGGTCTGCCGGCCTGCCGGCACAGATTGGCGGCATCGCCGGCTGCACGGGCGGTCACCCCGTAGGTGATGACCAGGGTTTCCGCGTCTTCGGCGCGTTCGTCGTAGAATGTAAAGCGCTCGACAGCATCTTCCAGCTTTTTCTTCAAGCGCCACTGGCTCGCCGATATCTGATCCGGATCGGTGGTGATGTATCCATCCGGGCCGTGGGTGGAAGAAGTCTGCCGTACCGGCACATCGCCGCCGATGGGCAGGAAATACGGAATCCGCAAGTTTTCTGATACCTGGAAAGGCTGGAATGAGGCCGAGTCGATTGGCGGTCGGCGATCGATTATTTCAGGGACCATAAGGGCGCTCAGATCGACGCTTTCTTTCGTCATGCCGATTTCTTTATTCGAAGCCAGAAAAACGGGACAGCGATATTCCTCGGCCAGGTTAAAAGCATGGATCGTCAGAAGGTAGCAATCTTTTACATCTACCGGCGCCAGCACGATGACCGGAATACCACCGCTGTTGCCCCAGCGCAGAAACTGAATGTCGCCGTCTGCTCCGCGGGTGGCCGAGCCTGTGGAGGGCCCCAGGCGCTGTACATCGACGATGACGATGGGAATCTCACTGCCCGCGGCAAAAGAAATTTGTTCGCTGTACAGGCTGATGCCGGGTCCGGAGGTGGCCGTCATCGACTTCAAACCGGACATGGACGCGCCTAAACAGTAGCCGATGGAAGCGATTTCGTCTTCACCCTGGATGCACACCCCGCTTGCTGCCGGCAGCAACCGCAGCATGGCGTTTAGAATGGTCGTGGCCGGGGTGATCGGGTAACCGGCAAAGAAACCGCAGCCGGCGCGCATCGCTCCCATGGCCACCGCTTCGTTGCCCTCGATAAACTGGGGAGCCATGTTCTCTCCTTTTCTATTTTCTTCGAATCCGGCAGGCAACCCCCTTGAGATTCGGAGTTCCAAACTCCCGACCGAGATGTTCGGTGGTCGTCAGCATATTGTAATTGGCGGATTGCCAGTCAAATTGGGGGCTGAATTTGTCCTCCGGGAACCACCAGCCGTATGAAGCGCAAATCACATCCGGTGGCAAGTGCTCGGACAGACGCGCGAATTGCATGATTTGTCCGCTGCGCGTTTCAATGACAACAGGTGTTCCATCACGAATACCTTGCCCGGCGGCTGTTTCTGGATGAATCAGCACGACCGGCTCTACGCTGCGTTCCCTCAGTTTCGGCACCCAGCGGTAAGAGGAGTGCAGGTAATAGGGGTTTTTTGCACTGGTCAGCACCAGCGGATACTCGTGATATTCTTCCAACGAGCCCAGAAACGCCGGTACCGGTGCTACTTTTAATTCTTCTGCCCGACTCAGCGCCAGTTCCACCTTACCGGTGGCGGTCCGAAACCCTGAACCAATATATTTCCGAAACCGCTCCGGCCCTTTCAGGTACCCCTGGCGGGCGAATCCGTCAAAGTCGATGCCGGCCGGCCGCAGCACCTCGTCCAGCATGTCCCGGCAGTCCTCGTACCAGTCATCCGGATCGGTGAGCGCTTTGCCCAAATCGTTTAGGATCTGGATGTCGGGTCGGCAGCCGGCAGGCGGCACCACCGCTTTGGGACGGGCCAGCACGATGCCGTGTCCCAGACCGTAATGGCCGATATCGTCGAACTCGAAGTGGGTGGCAGCCGGCAGCACAATATCCGCCATGGCGGCGGTGGGCGTCATGAAAATATCCGATACCACCAGAAACTCGAGCTGGTTGAGGGCCGCGAACGTTTGACGGCTGTCAGCCCAAGACAGCAGCGGGTTGGAACCCTGTATGTAGGCACTGCGAACAGGGTACGGCATGTGATCCAGAATCGCCCGTTTTAGAAAGGAGGGTGGAACCGTCATCAGGCCGCGCAGGGTGCCTTGCCGGGCGTGAATCATTTCTTCTTTTTTACCGGGCAGTCGGTCCGCTTTGACAAATTCTCTCAGGCCCAGGACGGGCGGATCGAGTGCCTGGATATTTCCGCCGGGCACATCCAGATTACCGCAAAGGGCCATCAGGCAAACCAGGGCCCGGGCCGTGTGAAAGGCGTGACGATTCTGTTCGACAGCATTGCCCCAGCCGATTGCTGACGGGCTCGCGGCGGCATAAGCGCGCGCTGCTGCCCGGATATCCCGGGCTGGAAGACGGGTAATTTCCGATACGCTCTCAGGTGCAAAGTCGCTGATTTGTTCAGCCAGCGGTTCGAAACCGGAGGTCCATTGTCGCACAAAATTTTGATCGTAGCGGTTTTCGGTAATTATGACGTGTAAAAATGCCAGCGCCAGCGCGATATCCGTACCCGGCCTGAGGGGAAGCCAGAATTTCGCCCGCTCGGCCAGTTGAGTCTTGCGCGGATCTACCACCATCAGATCACTGCCCTGTTTGATACGGTTCAACAGCCGGCTGCAAATCAGACCCTCTTCATTGGTATCGGTGCTGTTGCTGCCCCACAGGACCACCAGTCGGCTCTCGTGTTCATAGTCTGCTACCGGATAGAAACCGCAGGTATGAACGCCGCTGATCTCCCGGGGGGCGTGGCAGACGTCTTGCACGGCGGTCACATTGGGCGAGCCGAACAAATTGGCCAGGCGGATCAGAACGAAATGCTCCAGGCCCTTGGGCATCCCCTGGCAAAACGCCACCGCCCTGGCGCCCTCGCGGTCTCGTATTCGCGCCAGGTTATCCGAGATGATGGAAATAGCCTGGGGCCAGGTGAGCGGGTCCCACTTGCCCGCCCCCCGCTCCCCGCGTCTACGAAGGGGTTGCCGCAGACGCTGGGGGTGAGTCAGGCGCTCGGCCGATGCAACCCCTTTGGGACAGATATAGCCGCGGTTGAGCACCCCCTCGGGGTCTGCTTTGATCTGAACGATCCGGTTGTCTTTGACGCCCACCATCAGGGCACAGCCGCCATGATCCATGCGAGCGCAATGGGTTTTCATCCAGCGAATATTTGCGGCCATGAATTAGCCCCAGTTTTTCTTTTTAATGGTCATCCCCACCCGCCAGCAGTCGGCCAGGGCCGGACCCAGGGACCAGTATTTCTTGCTGCTCATGTCGAACAGCAGCGGTTTAACCCTGGCGATGTTCACCGCGTTGCCGTCAAGGACAGACTCGTCTGCATACGTTTCGACGATCTCTCCGATGAACAGATCGTGTGTCGGCGTATCGTAGGTGTCGTGCAGGCGGCAGGCCATGTTGACCGGACAGCTTGTGATCAGCGGCGCGTTTTTCAGTTTACCGTAGAACAGCTCGAACAGCTTGCTTTTGTCGACTTTCTTACCGGTTACCAGACCGACGTAATCGGTTTCTGCCACCAGGCTTTCCGAAGGGATGTTGACGCTGAAGGCTTTGTTTTCTTTGATACCGGTATTGGTGTGGTGGATCTTTCCCATACTCAGGGAAATCAGGAACGGGCGAGCGTTGTTGACAATGCCGACGTGCGCGATGGTGATGAAGTTGGCTGTATCGTCTACGACAGTACCGACCAGAACCGTCGGCGTGGGGTACAGCAGGTTGATCGGTTCGAGCTTTTTTTTCATGACCGCCTCCTCTGGCACGGATGTCGGTGGGATTTCTCTTGCCCTGGAGGCTTCATATCTAAAACAATGGAATCGGTCAACGATGGCCGGGGCCGCCGCTATCTTTTACCTTGATAACCATCAGGGTAATGTCGTCTTCCAGCTCGGCTTTGTTGCGAAAATCGGCCACGTTTTCAATGACGGCTCCCACGATTTCTTCTGCCCTGTCAGCCGCATGTTTGCGGATGATATCCTGCACCGGTTTTTTCCCGAACATCTTTCCTCGCGGGTCGTGTGTTTCCCAGATTCCGTCGGTTCCCAAAAATATGATCTGTCCTTCGGCCAAATCGGTTTTCCGGTTCTCCTCATAGCACCAGTTGATATCCACCCCCAACGCGAGGCCGCTGCCACGAAGCTCCTCAAACGTGTCGGCTGCCGGATCGTAGCAAATGGCCGGATCATGGCCGGCGCGAACCCAATTGAGGCTGTGCGTCACCGGATCGATAGTCATAAAGAAAAGCGTAATAAATCGGCCGGATTCGGATAAATCTTGAGTCAGATGCTGGTTGACATCTCCGATGACCTCGGCCATGGATCCGGGCATCATCGCTCGGCTGCGCAGCAGCGCGCGGGTGCTGGTCATGAGCAGAGCGGCCTCGATTCCGTGACCGGTGACGTCTCCGACCACCACGCTCAGCTGCGCGTGGTTTTCATCCGGCGGTAAAATATAGTCGTAGTAGTCCCCGCCGGTCGCGCTGCAGAAGATGCTCCTGCCGGCGATGTCGAGGTGCGGGTTGCTGGGGTTGCTCTGAGGCAGCAAGTTGAGCTGGATTTCGTTGGCAAGGGCCAGTGATTTTCGCAGCAGATCGTTTTTGTGTTTGATCTCCAAATGCGCTCTCTGCATTTCGAGGTGGATCTTGCGCATCAATGCATCGTTTTGATCCTTGTATTTCTCCAGTCGCTGGCGGTAGTGTTCCGAGCGGTTCAATCGTTTCTTCAAAAACTTGTTATCTCGCTTCAGTTTCTCCAGCGTGATGATTTCGCCGGTCTTTTCCCCCGGTTGCGTCATCGGGCGCAACGAACGATTGTCGGTTGCGGCCACCCCGCCTTCCCGGTCTCCGATCAGTAGGGTAACAAGGGTGCAATTGTGCAGCATGCTTTTCTGGTTTCGGTCCAGCGGCGAAAACTCCCCGAAAGTATAAAAGCCGCTGATCGGCAGCTTATTCGGCAGCTTTTCTTCCAGCACTTTCAGTTCGTCCGCAATCCGGGTACCCAGGATCTGTTTGCGGGTGGCACACGAAAAGGCCAGGGCAGCCGAGGGTTGCCAGGCGTCCGGATACCCTTCGATCATCGCGTGCAGCGAATGTTTCGTATCTTCGATAATCCGGGAACGGGTGGCTTCGGTCAACTGAACGATGGCGCCCTCTGCAATGGGCGACGAAAAAAAGATGCTGCCGGCCGCTTCGTGGTAATCGATCGGTGAACGGATGATAAAGTTGTGATGATCCTTATCAAAAACAGCCAGGGGAAATTCGAGGGCCGGGGACCGGTGCTGGCCCAGATAATGGCGGTAAAAATCAAGGGCGCTCCATTCCCCGATACGGAAGACCTCATAGCCTTTGGATCGGGTGATCATTGCCCGGTCGCCGACCGGTCGCCAGCTGTTGCTGACGGCAAACGTATAGGCTACCGGCCCGGCAAAGAGAAGAACCGGCAGGGCGTCCTCCAGAATATCCTGACCGAAAAACTGCAACGTCGGGGCAGGTGTTTCGTAGTGGCGGCTCGCTGCACCGCCGAAAACCGGACAATGCGGCGCGAGAGCCCCATTCAGGGCCCGAATAATCGCGCTGGGAGAGCCGGTAGTAGCAT
>JAHEIV010000484.1 GCA_024639205.1 Deltaproteobacteria bacterium
AGAGATCGAATTTCCCTGGCCCATCGCAGAGATAGTCCTGCAACATCACGAAAAGTTGAACGGAACCGGATATCCCCAGGGCTTGTCGGGAAAAAGCATCCGCCTCGAGTCCAGAATTCTTACCGTTGCCGATGTGGTCGAAGCCATGGCCACGCATCGTCCCTACCGCGCTGCGCTCGGACTGGAGGAGGCCCTGCAAGAGATCATCGATCATAAGGACACCTGGTTCGATCCCGAGGTGGTAGAAGCCTGTCTGCGGGTGTTTCATCAAAATAAGTTTTCCATCGATTCTTGATGTCTCCACACGCCCCTTGCCTCGCACAATTGGTTTACTTCCGTCTTTGTCCCTTGTTAAAAGTATGGGTTGCGACAATTCGTTTGTCGATGTAAAGCATTGTAAAAACACGAACGAATGGGGGAACAGCCAGATCAAATGATCGACTCTACCTTCCGCAAAATCGAGGTGACCCGTGTTCACAAGCATCTTCAACGATGTGCTGGGCCCTGTCATGCGCGGCCCGTCCAGTTCTCACACCGCCGGCTCCTATCACATCGCGAAAGTAACTCGAAACCTGCTGGAAGAAGAGCTGCGTGAAGTCGAAATCACTTTCGACAGCAAGGGCTCCTATTCCCGCACCTACGTTCAACAAGGCGTCGACCAGGCTTTCGCCACCGGCCTGATGGGATGGAAACTGGTCGACACCGTCTACCATCACGCACTCGAAAGTGCCGCAAAGCAGGGGGTTACCTTCGGCTTTCATATCGAAAATCTTCCGCAGGCCGACCACCCCAACTTTGTTATCATTCAGGCCGGCGGCGCCCGCAACTCGTCCCTAATTGTCGAAGCCAAGTCTGTGGGAGGCGGCACTTTTGTGATCACAAAGATCAACGACCTGCCGGTCCACCTGGACGGAAAGTATCATGTCCTGCTAATAGAATGCGTTGCGGAGGCGTCATCGGAATTGTCGGAAACCATCGCGGCTGCCTGCCCGGCGGCTCTAATACAAACTTCCGCAACCGCAAAGGGCACAGCGGTTCTGACCGCATCTTGTGCTGACGACCTGCCCGCCCAACTGGTCGGGCAGCTGCGCAATAGCGCAAAAGCAGTCACGGTGCGCAGCGCCAAACCCGTGTATTACACAAAACGCGGCCAAGCGCCGTTTACCTCCGCTGAAGAGATGATTGCAACCGCCGGGCAAAATAAATGGTCGCTGGGCGAGACCGCGCTCCACTATGAAAAGTCGATTCTGGGCGTCTCCGAGGATGAAGCGATCACCGAAATGCTGCACCGATTCGACATAATGAAGCAGTCGGTAGTCGATGGCTTCGTCGATAAAAGCGTCGACATGCTTTTACTCGAACCGGTGGCCGGTAAGATCCGGCAACGCATCGACACAAAGCGCGTACCCATCGGCGGTATCCACGCAAAAGCAGCCGCGGCTGCCATAGCGGCCATGCACACGTCCAACAGCCGGGGGGTGATCTGCGCCGCACCCACCGGCGGGGCTGCCGGCACCCTTCCCGGCACCCTTACCGCTCTTGATGAGGCGTTCGGTGTCGATCGCCGTAAAATGGCATTGATGCTATTTGCCGCCGGCGCCGTCGGCCTCATACTGGCCATCCGCGGAACCTTCGCTGCCGAAGTCGCCGGTTGCCAGGTCGAAATTGGTGCTGCCGGTGCCATGGCCGCTGCTGCTGTCGTTGAGTTCGCCGGCGGCGCCGCAGCCCAGGCCTGCGATGCCGCCGCCATCTCCTTTCAAAACACCATGGGCTCTGTCTGTGACCTGGTGCAGGGGACCTGCGAAGTGCCATGCCATACCCGCAACGCCGTCGCCGCTTCCAGCGCATTCACCAATGCCGATCTCATCCTGGCCGGCTATGTAAATCCTGTGCCCCTGGATGAAACCATCGATGCGGTATACGCCTCCGGCCTGCTGCTGCCCAGTGAACTGCGATGCACTTCCCGCGGCGGCCTGGCGCTGGCTCCATCGGCCCAAAAGCTGGTCCAACGCCGATAAAAACAACCTGCAGGACTCATTTCCTGCACCCCGGTGCCGGGCCGGATGGATTTTAGATCGGGGTTAGAACACCTGACAAGTAGATACCCCATTTGTGGGGAGCTACAACCGATCAATGTTTGGGTACCGATTCTTCTTGCTTTGATCCTGGCAGAACGCTTGCGGTTTGGAGCACGCGGTGCGGTTTATCTGAGTGCCATCAGAGATCTGCCGGGAAAAACGGCTGGAATAAACCAACATACTCAACATAATGGTCAGTGATATCTTTTTCTTTCGGTGAATGACATCGGTCTCAGGCGGATGCCCGGGGCCGGAACCGAACTGGGTCGGTGCTTGACGAAGAGGGTTCCGGTGTTCAGAGATAGAGACAACGGCAGTTACTCTGATCTTAACCTGCTGAAATATCTTATTATTTCAACAATGCTTCGTTTAGTATGGCTTTCATTGGAAAAATATGACCGGGATGGGCACTTTCTGGGTGCCATTTCATAGGGCGATTTTCAGCTTATGAAAACGGCAGCACCCCAACCACTGATAAGATTGTAAACTGTGCATCGTTGGTCGCCGCATCAGCACCCTGCCCTTCCCTTTCGAAACTGTTGCAAGACCCTGCTTGCGGAATCGCTGACGCCCTCGGGAGGTGATATTTGAACTATCGTCCAATCCTTGCTATATATCTAACCGTAATTCCACCGGCACCTTGATGCCGATAAACGATTGG
>JAHEIV010000485.1 GCA_024639205.1 Deltaproteobacteria bacterium
ATTTCTTCATTGACGAACTCCTCGAAAAACAATAGGTGAGCGACTCAGACTGTAATGAATGTGGCTACGAATTTCAAGTCCGCTGCCATCAATGTTTCAGCCTCGAATCCAAAAGCAACCGGAGGAAACCAAATGATCATCCGCCAACTCTCCGTGGGAATGATGGACAACTTTTGCTACATTGTCGGCTGTGAGGAAACCCGCGATGCCCTGGTCATCGACCCGGGCGCCGACGCCGATCGCATACTCAGCGCTGTCGAACAGGAAAAGCTGGCGGTGCGGGTCATTTTCAACACCCATCACCACTGGGATCACGTGTCGGGCAACGCCGCGCTGAAGGAACTCACCGGGGCAGAACTGGTCATGCACGCTGCCGCAGATGACATCCTGCAGGGAAAAAGCCCGGGTATCTCCGAGCCGGCCGGCAGCGGGCGGCTATCGCCGCCGGCCGACATCCGCATCGAGGGCGACGACACCCTGCAGGTCGGCCGGATCACCTTTGAGATCCTGGTCACCCCCGGCCACACCCCTGGAGGAATCTGCCTGTATGCAGCGGGTCAGCTGTTTACGGGCGACACCCTTTTTGTCGGTGACAGCGGTCGCACCGATCTGCCCGGTGGGCACCGCCCCACCCTGGGCGCTTCGATACGCCGTTTGATGCAGCTGCCCGATGACACCGTTGTGTGGCCCGGTCACAACTACGGTCCGACACCGAGTTCCACGCTGGCCTGGGAAAAACGCCACAATGTTAATGCCCGAGAATACGGGTACTACGTGGAGGATTGATTGGCAGTCATCGATCAAATACCGGCCATTGTGCGCATCTGTGTTGTGTTTGTGCTGGTTTTACTGGCCATCCGGGTGCGGTTGTCCCTTGGAAATGCGCTGCTGCTAGGATCGATACTGCTGGGCCTGCTCTTTGGATCTACGCCTGTTATGATCCTGCGATCGGCAACCCATGCGCTGGTGCACCCCAAGACACTGTCTTTGGCCCTGGTGGTGATGCTGATTCTGATACTCAGCCACAGCATGGAGGCCGGCGGTCAAATGGGTCGCCTGCTGGACAAATTCCGCGGGTTGATCACCCATCCCGGGCTGAACATCATCCTGTTCCCGGCCCTGATCGGGCTGCTGCCCATGCCGGGTGGTGCCATTTTTTCGGCACCGATGGTCAAAAACCTGGGACAGCAACACCGGATGAGCCCGGCCCGGCTCAGTTACGTCAATTACTGGTTCCGGCATATCTGGGAGTACTGGTGGCCGTTGTATCCCGGCGTCCTGCTGACCACTGCCATCGCGGGGCTAAATCTGTGGCAGTACGTGTTGTTTCTTTTACCCCTGACCCTTGTCGCCCTGTCGGCAGGCTATTGGCCGATTCGGGCGGCACTTCGCGGGGATGAAGACGTAAAACCGCTGGGGCATCTGCGCCCCGATCAGCTGAAAGGTTTTTTGCGCGAGTTGACGCCGATCCTGCTGGTCATCGGGCTCGGCCTGGGTCTGGGGTTGCTCTTTTCATATCTGTGGCCTGCCGATCGGGTATCAGTGGCAAAAGAATCCGGCCTGATCGTTGCCCTGCTGCTCGCCATCGCGGTGGTCTGGCACGACAATCGCCTCACCGCCGGGCAAAAGCGCAAAATTCTTCTGAACCCAAAGCTATTCGACATGTTTTACATGGTAGCGGCGATCCTGATTTTCAAAGGGATTCTGGAGGACAGTCTGGCCATCGAGATCCTGAGCGGTGAACTGGTGCGGTGGCAAATACCGCTTACCGCGATCACTGTCTTTCTGCCGCTGGTGGTCGGCTCCATCGCGGGCATAACCATCGCCTTTGTAGGAACGACCTTTCCGGTTCTGATATCGCTGATTCAGGCTTTGGGACAGCAGCACTTTATGCTGGTTTACCTGATGCTGGCCACGGTTGGAGGGTTTATCGGTGTGCTGCTATCTCCCCTGCACCTTTGTCTGCTGCTCTCCAACGAATATTTCGGGACAACGCTCACCGCCGTCTATCGCCATCTTCGCCTGCCCTGCTTTGTGCTGCTGATTTCAGGGTGCCTGTACTTCTGGCTGGGAATCCGCCTGCTGTAAGCATCCATCGCATCGAAGCTTTTCGCCATTCGCCGGATTCGAAGGCAATGCCTTTGATTAAATGAAACAAACCATGTTGGCTCGGCTGTGAGTTCGAGGGCATCCCTGTCAATACTTTCACACTCAAATAAGTAAAGAATCCGTTTTATGCAACTTGATTATACCTAATAAAGATAGTATTGGGGATAGAGAATGGATATGCGAAGTTTGGTCTGGTTTTACCTATCATCGATAGATAGCAGATACCCTCCAGTCACCTTTTCGATTGATAGGTTGGAGATATCGGGGGTTATAACGCCCCGCATGAGCAGCGCGCTGATCACGGTGCACTTCGGGCACATTCTCTTTAACGCGACCGCCCCATGCGATTATTATACGGGGTCCGGAGCCCCTCCAAATGTTTCCTTTCGGCCAATTAAGGTCCTTGATTTCTCAATCAGCCGTTAATGATCATCATGCCGCGCTCGTCGTAACGATCACCCTTAACTTGGTGAGCAAGTCGATTCAGCCTTTTCAATTCGTCATCTGCCAGAGCAGTATCGTATGCACCGAGGTTGACCTTCAAATTATCGAGCTTGGACGTTCCAGGAATTGTCATGACATGATCGCCATGGCTAAGGACCCAAGCAAGCGCGACTTGTGCTGGCT
>JAHEIV010000072.1 GCA_024639205.1 Deltaproteobacteria bacterium
GAAGTACAACAAGGCGAATAAAACCAAGGCAGCACCGACTACCTGCACCAAGTGCCACCCCAAAAAGCAAAAATAGACTGAGCGATCATCAACGAAGCGATGGCGGACGTCGACAGGCGTCCGCTTTTTTTGGATCCGTGCGTTCTGTCCGCGTTTTAGGAGATCACCAAATTCCGTGCTCCGGGAAACTGGCGAGCACCGGGCACGAAACCGAATCTGCCCGGACTACCGGCTGCCGGGGTTCGGTCTGTCTTTCACACACGACCGCACCCCATCCTTTTTCCTTGGCTACCCACACCGATGGGCAGTCATGGACCCGATAAGCATCCATCAGGCCATCAATTTCTTCGACCCGGATTCCGGAAAGCACCAGTCGGCCCCGGGGTTTGGCCAGCTGAACGATCGGTGAGGCCAGGCGAAGCAGTGTAGGCAATCGCAAATTCGCAATGATAATATCAAACCGACCAGTTGGTTTTATTTTTTGCAGGGGGTCTTCCGATACCCGAATGTTGTCAGTCAGCCGGTTAAGATCAATGTTTTGTCGGGCTTCGAACCGCGCGCAGGCATCCGTGTCGATTCCCACACCCCGACCGGCGCCCAGCTTAACCGCCGCGATAACCAGCACGCCCGACCCGGTGCCGATATCCAGCACCAACGACCGATCCGGGCCAGCGGCCGATGAAAGACTCCCCAGGGCCTGATCGATGCCTCGAATCGCCAGCCGGGTGGTGGGATGCCGCCCGCTGCCGAAAGACGCCCCCGGTGCAATTCTTACCGCCACTGTTACCGGATCGGTTTCCCCATCCGCTTGCTCGGGTTGATCGGCCGGAACCAGCACCACTCGTTTTCCCACCCGAACCGGCTTGCGATAGGAAGGCTCCAGAAAACTGCATCCGTGCTCGTACGTATAGACCAGTTCTCCGGTCCCCAGCAGATAGCGGATCACAGCGCGAACCCGCCGGCGGCTCAAACCAAAGTGATTTGCCAGCAGTCGTTCGACCTCGGCCGATGGGATTCGATGGGAGGCTTCGGCAACGTGTGCGGCTGTGTAGCGCACCACGGCGTGCAGTTCTTGAGGCAGCTGTGAGAAATCCTCAGGCATCCGGCTCTCTATGGCTTTTTCGCCCGGCGGCGGGCAACGGCATTGCGAACCACGGCCCGGGCCCACTCCGGGGTGCCCAGCGCGTGCAAGTGGGTGTAAGTGGCCAGAACGTTTTTGTATACGGCTCCGTCCCGTCCGTTTGCAATGCCGGCACCGCGCTCCATCGCAAACACCAGGTCGCTGTCCTTGCCACCCCATTTCAGTACCCGGGAGTAGTGAAACTCGTGCCCGCGAACTTCGCTGCCAATCGGATAGTAAGGGTTTTTACGATCGACTCTCACAATGGTGTAGCCGTGTCCCTGGGGCTTTTTGGAAAAGCCGTAAACAATCGGCAACACACCGGCCATGGGGTAGGATTTTTCCCCCAGCACCAGCTGCTCTCCCAGGTACATCAACCCGCCGCACTCGGCATAGATGGGCAGCCCATCGTCCGCCAGCGTTTTCAAGGCATTTTTAAACCGCTCGTTGCCGGCCAGCTGTTCGGCGTGTGTTTCCGGAAAACCGCCGCCAATGTAAATGGCATCCACAGCCGGAATTTTTTCGGTTTCCAGGGGACTGAAAAATACGATCTTGGCTCCGGCAGCTTCCAACGCCTCCAAGTTTTCTGGATAATAAAACTGAAACGCCGCATCGCGAATCACACCGATAATCGTCGGTTCGGCATCGGTTGGAGGCTCCGTGTCCCGGATGGCAGCCGGCGCATGCGACTGCCCGGATGCGGGCAAAGCAGGGGCTCCGTCTGCCGCGGCGGCAAGGGCCGCCAAATCGACGTGGCCTTCGATCACATCGGCAATCGCGGAAACGGCATTCTGCGCCCACCGGTGCTCGGGAGTGGGCACCAGCCCCATGTGCCGCTCGGGAAAATCCTGCCTGCCGAGCTTGGGAATCGCGCCGAAAACCGATATCCCGCAGTGGGTTTCGATGCTCCGCCGCAAGATGCTTTCGTGGCGTGCACCGGCAACCCGGTTCAAAACAACGCCCCCCAGATGCACTTCGGCATCGAACTGCTGGCAGCCGGCAATCACCGCTGCCATGGTGCGAGTGGTCTTGGTGGCATCCACGCAAAGCAACACCGGAGCCTGCAGCAGCTTGGCCAGTTCGGCCGTACTGGTGCTGCCTTCCAGGTCGATACCGTCATACAGGCCGCGGTTGCCCTCGATTACGGCGATGCCGTCCGAAGATGACCGAAAAAGAAAAGACGCCCGCACGTCCGCGGGCGGGACCATGTAGGTGTCCAGATTGTAGCAGGGCCGGCCGGCCGCCATGGCGAGCCAGCCGGCATCAATATAATCCGGACCTTTTTTGAAAGGAAAAACGGCCCTGTCTTTTCGGAGCAGTGCCGCAATGATACCGACGGAAAGGATGGTCTTTCCCGAACCGCCCCGCAGGGCTGATATCAACAGGCGGGGAAAATCCAGACCATCCTGCAACATCGGTGAAACCGTCTATTGTTCGCAGCTGTTGTTTGTGAATAACGATCGACAGCTTATTCTTCGTGTTCGGCCGCAGCTTGTTTGCCGGTGCCGGACAACCCGTAAAGCGAGGTGCTGCCGCTGGACCAGTATTCCAGCACCTGTTCCTGCACCATCCGGTTGATCAGCTTTTTGGCATCCCGGGGCTTGGACTCCAGGATTTTGGCCAAGTCGTTGAAATAGAACTTCGACTTGGTCTTCTGCTTTTTCAGCAGCGCTGCAACCAGTTTCTCTTTTGCCTCTTCGTATTCCATGTGCAACCTCTTTTCTCATATACGGGAGGACATGCCGCCGTCCGGCATGTCCTCTCTCTCCGGTTTTGATCACTAAAACTTGAACTGCGAGGTCTGGCGCCACGTGAAGTAGGCCGGATCGCGAAAGTCGTCGATCAGATGATGGGTGAAGTCCAGTTCGCATTTCTCGAAAAAGCGCTCCCATCCGATCCGCTCGGCCCATTCCCCGAGCCGTTCGTATTTACGGGCATCGGCAGCGTAGGCTTCCACGATCTGCCGGATAGCCTTGCAGGTCGATCCCCAGCGCGGCGCTTCGTTGGGCAGAAAGGCCACAACGACCTTGGAGAACTTGGGTGCGCTGATCCGGTTGGAAACCTTGCCGCCTGCCATGATCACGATGCCGTCGCCTTCCTTGTCGGCCAGCGGCATGGCCGGGCACATCGTGTAGCAGTTGCCGCAGAACATGCAGCGCTCGTTTTTCACCGCCACCGAGTTGACCTTCGCACCCTCGAAGTCGACCTTCGCCGGTTTGATGGCCGCCGTCGGGCAGGCGGCGATGGCCAGCGGGATCTCGCACATCTTGTCCAGATACTCGTGATCGAGCATCGGTGGTTTGCGATGGTATCCCAAAATGGCGATATCCGAGCAGTGAACCGCCCCGCACATGTTCAGGCAACAGGCCAGGGAGATCCGCAGCTTGGCCGGCATGCTGTGCTGCTGGAAATGTTCGAACATGTCGTCCATCACGGCTTTGACCGGGCCGGAAGCGTCGGTGGCCGGGGTGTGGCAGTGGATCCACCCCTGGGTGTGAACGATGTTGGTGATGGACGTACCGGTGCCGCCCACCGGGAACTTGAAGCTGCCGCCGGCAAATTTGCGGCTTTCCAGATCGTCGACCAGCGGCTGGACCTTGGCCTCCTCGTCCACCATGAATTCGATGTTGTTGCGGGTGGTAAAACGAAGGTGTCCGTCGCAATGCTTGTCGGCGATCTCGCAGATTTCCCGAATATGGATGGTGGTCATCAGGCGGGCACCGCCGGCGCGAACGGTAAACACCTTGTCGCCGGACTCGGCCACGTGCACCAGCACACCGGGTTTGAGGACTTCGTGATACAGCCATTTACCCTTGTTGGCAGCGATCACCGGAGGGTAAAAATCGTCGTATTTGCGCGGGCCGATGTCGGTGATCCGGTCTTTCATCGGCTGTTTCGGATCGTATCCTGAAGAAATAAATGCCATGGTATGCCCCTCCTATCTCCGATGGTCTTTTCGGTATTCGTTGATATCGCGATCCCAGCCGCCGTCCACCTCGTCTTCCTTCCAGAAAATGTAGGGGTTGGAGCGCGGCTCCTGAACCATCCGCGGGTCGGGTTGCAGTCCGGTCACCTCGAGCAGTTTCTGCAGGCCCTGGCGCTTCATCAACTCGCCGAGCCGCTCGCGGTTTTTGCCCTCTTCCATCCACCAATCCCAGATCGGTTCGATCACGGTTTCCTTGATTTCGGTGTACGGAGGTTCGGCCTTGATAAACGGAACGATCAGGGTGCCCATCTGAGCGCCGTCCAGGATGGGGGCCTTGGCACCGGCCAGGATGCTGACGCCTCGATCGTCACCGATGCGCAGGGCGCGCGGCATCACGTTGATGCAGTGCATGCAGCGGTTGCACTCCTTGTCTTCGATCTTCAGCTCTTTGCCGTCCATCCACATGCACTCGGTGGGACAAAGGTCGATGACTTCCTTCTGGATGTCGAATTTACCCCAGTCGCGTCCGCTGTGGTCGTTGCCGTTGGGGGCGATCTCACCGCCGATGTACGCCTGAACGGCTTTCTGGTCGATCTTGATGTCGTCGCGCCAGGTGCCGATAAAAGAAAAGTCGGCCCGGGCGATGGATGCCACGCAGCAGTTGGGGCAGCCGTCGAACTTGAACTTGAACTTGTAAGGAAAGGCCGGTCGGTGAAGCTCATCCTGGTATTCCTGGGTGAGGTCGTAGCACATTCCCTGGGTGTCGTAACAGGCATATTCGCAGCGGGCCTGGCCGATACAGTCGGCAGGTGTCCGCAGGTTGGATCCGGAACCGCCCAGGTCCTGATTATACTTGTGGGTCAGCTCGTAGAATATCTCTTCCAGCTGGGGCGTGGTGGTGCCCAGGAAGATGATGTCCCCGGTTGAACCGTGCATGTTGGTGATGCCGCTACCCCGAAAATCCCACAGGTCGCAAAGGTTCTTCAGGTATTCGGTCGTGTAGAACTTGCCGCCCGGCTGGTTGATGCGCATGGTGTGAAAGTGAGCGACGCCCGAAAATTCCTCCGGCTGATCACAGTAGCGACCGATCACGCCGCCGCCGTACCCGAAAACACCGACGATGCCGCCGTGTTTCCAGTGGGTCCGCCCGTGCTTGTAGGACAACTCCAGAATGCCCAGTAGGTCTTCCGCCACGTCCGACGGAATCTGGAACTCAACGCCCTCTTTGTTCTGAGCACGTTTTTCGGCCAGCTGCTTCAGGTCGGACACAAAACTCGGCCACGGCCCGGACTCTAACTGGTCCAACATAGGGGTTGGGTGTTTTGCCATCTTTTTACCTCCATTTTCATGTAGAATTTACAATACCGGCTATAACGAAAACGTTTCCGCCCCAGCGGGCGATCCGATTCACCTCCTCTCAGGATCTTGATTTCTTTACGTTTCTTTCCGATTATATACAAACTTGAGACGAAGTCGCATGCAAAGCGCAGATATAAAATTATTCTTATTTCTTGTCAATAAAAATCGTGGGACAACGACGGTCCCATCATATGGCAGCTCGAACGGTGCGGGCATGCGCTTGCAGGTGCCGCTGGACCAGGTCCGACGCTGCACCGGCAGCAAAACGTTTGGCCGCCAGTGCGGCCAGCAGGCCTGTCAGCTCGCCTTCCGTCAAGGCCTTCAGGTAGGTGCGGAAATGACCGGGCAGCTCCTCGGGGATAAGATCGTGAGCGGCTTGAAGATCGAGGCCTTCAAAAAATCCGCTCAGGGTGGCCGGAACGGCCAGTTCTTCGGACCACAGCAGGTCGCCGGTCCCGCCGTCGCGATCGATACGCATCCGAACGGACATGTTCAGCAAAAACAACAGCAGGGCCTGAAAAACCGTCTCGATGTCTCGATCCAGCCCTGCGAAAAGCGGTCTGTATTCCCGGACCGTTACCAGTTTCAAATCGATTTTCGGGCTCAGCCGTAAAATGAAATCGCCGGCGGCATGGTGCCAGGCTCCAACCTGCTCATAGGTCGCCAGATTACAATATGCGGTCAGAATCCGGGCTGCCTGACGATACACGGCCTCGGTCTGCTTGCGGGTAAGCTTGACGCCACCCCGGTAAGGGTCCCAGACGATCATTCGGACAGCCCCTCCGGTGGAGACCCGTTGGAGATGGAACTCGTGATAGTCTTGCATCCACTGACCGAGAAAAAGGATCCATTTTTTTTGACTGGAATCGGTGCGGACTTCCCCCAATTGGTGCACGCGGGGAACAAATCGATAGGGATATTGTCGGGTTAATCGCTGTAAATTCTCAAAATCCGTTCCGATCAATGCCTTTCCCGTTGCCGCGAAAGCGGCATTGACGACGAAATTCAGCTCTGTGCCGGCTGCGGCGGTCAGCACCCTGGCCGGATGGTAATACTGCCCGTGTTTTTCCAGATAGATGTCAACAAAATCCAGGTCGTCGGTAGATATGGACCGGCGGATTCGGCGGGATACTGCGTCTGCGAGTCGATGATGCGGCGATTCTTCTAAGAAGGCGCGCACGGCATTGAAGTAATCGCCGCGGGAGACGGTCGTTTTCTTATCGCGCTCGGCTTCACCGCCGGCGGATGCGCGGCTGGTCGGTAAGGAAACACCCCATGCCGCAGAGCCTCTTGCCACAGCGGTGTTCCGGTCTTGCAGGAAGAATCTGAAAGTGGGCACCGTTGGTGTGCCTTTCAAACAGAGCGCCGCGGCCCGGCTATTGTTTGTGTATGGCGGCTTGCAGACAAGCACCCGGATTCAGGAACCAATCCGCCGGGCTTATTTGTTGCGCTGGCTTTCGATTTCCTTTAAAATCTGCGGCGCCACATCGTAGCCCAGTGCTACGGCTTTATCGCAATGTTTCACCGCTTGCGGATACTGGCGCTTTTCCAGATAAGCAATGGCGATGTTGTTGTGAGCAGGAGCGAAGTCGGCCTGCAACTTCAGCACCTTCAGGTTCGTCTCGATGGCGTCATCGACACGGCCTTTCATCAGATAGGCGTTTGCCAGGGTCGTTAGGGCCTGGACGAATCTGAAGTTGAAGTACGTGGCTCTTTCCAGGGCTTTGATCGCTTCGTCGAGATTGCCGCGTTGCAGCTCCACGAAGCCGATGTTGCCGTGTCCTTCCGAAAAGCCGGGGCGCGCCTTTACGGCACGCTTGTTCCAATCGAGACAGCCCTCCAGGTCCCCGCGCTGCAGACAGATGCCACCCAATTGAACGTATGCTTCGGCCAGACCGGGACTGCACTCGATGGCTTCCAGAAATTCCTTTTCGGCTTCGGCCGTTTCCTTCTTGCCCATCAGCGCCACGCCGAGATTATAATGGGAATTGCCACACTCCGGGTTGGACCGGATCGCCGCCCGCTGGTCGGCAATGAATTCATCCGCGTTTTTGGCTGTTGCCATTTGGGTAATTTTCTCCTTCCGGAAATTTTTCGGTTACGGGGGTAATATGCCCGCCGAAGGATGTCAAGGAAATTCAGGTTTGATCTTTTTGCTTGACACCCGGTGGTCTTTTTCCTACCGTTTTTCCCTGAGAGCATTCCCACCCAGACAAAGGAAAGGGGGACGACATGCTGACCGGAACGTTTACCGCAATTATCACACCATTCAAAGAAGATGCCGTAGACACCGATGGGTTGGACGCCCTGGTCGATTTCCAGATTCAAAACGGCATCACCGGAATTCTGGCTGTCGGCACCACCGGCGAAAGCCCGGTACTCAGCTGGCAGGAACATGCACAGGTGGTCGATCAGATAGCCGCCCGTACCAAGGGAAAGTGCGCCTGCATCGCCGGCGCGGGAAGCAACAACACCAAGGAAGCCCTGGTTGCGGCCCGGCACGCGGCAGATGCCGGCGTTGAAGCCTTGCTGCTGGTGGATCCCTACTATAACGGACCCAGCTCAATTGAAATTCGCCGCGAATACGTGGCACCGGTCGCCGAAGCTTTTCCCGGCGTGCAGGTGATACCGTATGTCATCCCCGGCCGAACAGGTGCCCAGCTGTTGCCCGAAGACCTCGGACTGCTGTTTCGCGACTATCCCAACGTCGCAACGGTAAAGGAAGCCACCGGTGACCTGGAAAACATGAAGCGAACCCGGAAGTGCTGCGGCCCCGAGTACACGATCCTGTCCGGTGACGACGGCATGACCTATGACATGATGACCGACCCGTCAGTGGCTGCTGCCGGAGTCATATCGGTGGCCTCCAATGTGGCGCCGGCTGCGGTGAGCCGAATGGTGGCGCTGCTGAAAAAGGGAGATCAGGCCGAAGCCGGTCGATTGCTCGAAGGGTTGCAGCCTCTTTTTAGCCTGGTCACCGTTAAAACCATGGAACAGTCGTCGCTTGGCGAGGTGGTCTGCCGGGCACGCAACCCGCTGGCGTTCAAAGCCCTTATGACCATTCTGGGGATGCCCTCGGGTGGCTGCCGCCGTCCGCTGGGGCTGATGACCCGCAATGGGATCGAAACCGTCCTGTCGGCTGCCCGCAGCGTGCAGTCGAACCATCCGGAAATTCTAAAACCGATCGAGGAATTCTTCGATGTAAATATCGCCGAGCGGCTGGAAAACCCTGCTATCTGGGAGTCGCTGTATTATGGTGAATACGGATAAGATTGGGAATTCGATCGGCACAAACCGTCCTCTTTGATAAAAACAAAGAGGGCGGTTTTTATTTTTCCACTTCTGCTCGAACCTCGAAATCTCCCTCCTTGAAGAGCAGCCATCGAAGCCAGCGCATACCAAATCTCAACAGTTCGACTTCATCCTGGCGAATCTGCTGTTGGGTCTGCGAATCGATCTGATAGCGACTGAGAAAAGTGCTGTCGAACACAAAGCGCTTGAATTTGTCGATGTTATAACTGGCCGTAAAAAACATCTGCTTGGTCTGTTCCGTCCACTTCATATTCGGTGGAAACGACCGCTTTCTAACGACCAGTTCGGTCCATGCGGCATTGATCTCATCGTGAAAATCGACCCCCTGGTTGCTACGCCACTCCTGAACCGTCCAGACATGATCCTCTTCGAATCCTCGGCAGTGGGGTTCATTGACAAAAAAATAAAAACCGGATTCATCCGACCCCTCCCGGTAGTTCAGGGTTGCAACCCCCAGTGGATAATACCGGCAGGTGGACGGACGGTCTTCATACACCATGCATCCTTCGTCTTTGACAAACGGACAGGAACTTTGCTCATCATCCAGCAATTTCAGGGTAACGACGGGCAGGTCCGTTTTTTCCAGGATTTGCGGCTGGGTGTATATTGCCAGGAATTCATCCGAGGACAATTGCAGTCGATTTTTCAGGCGAATGATGTCATAGGGCGTCAATACGATGTTAATTCCGCGGCAGCACTTTGTGAAGCACTCCACCCCTTTGTGACATTTGAACTTGAACCGGTTATCCGGCCCCAGGTGAAGCGGCTCGATCGGCGAGCTATTGTCTGATGTTGTCATGTTTCCAGTCACCTCTTCTGTGGATGTTCGACAGGTAGTATCCGAGCATCCCGCTCTTGTCAACCACCCGGTCTGCGATTTCACCGGTCGCATTCGTTCCGTTGCACCGGATATGGCTCACCGAATATCCGAGCCGCCTATGACGATCCGAATACAGTCTGACTGCAACAATAAAATAAAGGTTGATTTGCACGGTTTGGTTACGATATCGATTCGATACAACGAAACGTCAAAGGAGATAGATGGGTATGCCGGACTCAACAGATGAAAGGCATCTGTTCGCGTTTTTATCCAAGATCGAACGAAACAGCTTGCCGCCGATCATTGCCGACACCTTCGCACATTACTATCGTAAGGTTGTCTCCGGCCAGACCGGACGGATCTACGAACACGAAATCCACCCGGTAAAAGCCGATCAGTTGGTTTCAGCCGCCAGCCTGTCGGAATACACACCGGCCGGAGAGCGCGCCTACTCAAAAGCTGTCAGGATTGTACTCAACGGCGGTTTGGGGACCAGCATGGGCCTCATGGGACCCAAATCTCTGCTGAAGGTGAAGAACGGTCTTCGCTTTCTGGACATCATCGTGCAGCAGGCTCGCCATCGGGGGATGGCCCTGGCGTTCATGAACAGCTTCAG
>JAHEIV010000486.1 GCA_024639205.1 Deltaproteobacteria bacterium
CTTTGAGTGCGTCAAGCACCTGCGGTATGCCGCTGTAGCAGTTGACCTGCTTGTGGCCGTGATTGCGGATTCCCTCGCACATTGCCTGACTGTTCACTCCCGCAATGCGGGATTCGCCGGCCGAGTAAATCGGAAGCACCAGCAGAAGGTCCGACTGATAAAAACAGCGGGTGAACTCGTCAAACAGGGCCCGGGTGCGGGTGTAGCGATGGGGCTGAAAAACCACCACCAGGCGTTTGTCCGGCCAGACCTCCTTGGCGGCCTGCAACGTGGTTTTGATTTCCGTCGGATGATGGCCGTAATCGTCTACCACCGTGATATCGCCGATCTCACCTTTGATTTCGAGCCGGCGTTGAACGCCTTCGAGGGTCTCGAGGGCCTCCTTTATGGTTGCAAACGGTATGTCCAGCTCCAGGCCGACGGCGATACTGGCCAGGGCGTTGTACATGTTGTGGACTCCCGGCAGATTTAACCGGATTTCGCCCAGGTTGTGATCAAAACGGTGAACCTGAAAACAGCTTCCCATTCCCTGGCAGGCAACGTTGCGGGCCTGCAGATCCGCCTGGGAGCTCATCCCGTAGGTGGTATGTCGTTTCTGTATCTTCGGAAGCAGATCCTGGATCGGTTCGTTGTCCAGGCACAATACGGCCAGCCCGTAAAATGGAATGCGGTCGATAAATTGCAGGAAGGCTTTCTGGATGTCCTCCAGGTCTCGGTAGAAGTCGAGATGTTCCCGGTCGATGTTCGTAACCACGGCGATGGCCGGGGACATCTTCAGAAAGGAACCGTCACTTTCATCGGCTTCGGCGACGATAAAATCTCCCTCCCCGAGCCGTGCGTTGGTGCCGATGCTTTTCAGTTTGCCGCCGATAACCACGGTTGGATCCAGACCGCCCCTGTCGAGAACTGCAGCGATAATGGAAGTGGTGGTGGTTTTACCATGTGCGCCGGCAACCGCTACGCTGTATTTCAGTCGCATGAGTTCGGCCAGCATTTCGGCCCTTGGAATCACCGGAATCGAGGCCTGCTGGGCGGCGACCACCTCGGGGTTGTCGGCAGAGACAGCCGATGAGACGACCACGACATCCGCTTTGCCGACGTGCTCCGTGTGGTGGCCGATAAACACCGCGCCGCCTGAAGCTTTCAACCGTTCGGTGAGATCCGTTGCCTTCAAATCGGATCCGGACACCCTGTAACCAAGGTTTAACAACAGCTCGGCGATCCCGCTCATGCCGATGCCACCGACGCCGACGAAGTGAATGTGATATTTCTTTAGATACATAGTTCCTGCCTACAGTGAGCCGGCAGCTCTGCTTGCAGCTACCGCATCGTGAAATATTAGAATACGGGGTTTCCTCCGTTTTTTCTCATCGCCATCAATTCGATCATATCGTCGACAATGACCCTGGCGGCTTCCGGTTTGCCGAAAGCGCGGGCCCGTTGGGCCATTTCTCTCAATTCCGCACGGTTGGAAACATAGTAATTGATCCGCTCCGCAAGCCTTGCTGCCGTCAGGTCTTTTTGCTCGATCAACTCCGCGGCACCGGCCGACTCCAACGCCCGGGCATTGAGGCTTTGATGGTTGTCCGCCGCAAAGGGAAACGGAACGAAAATGACGGCTTTGCCTGCAACGGTCAATTCCGCCACGGTTGTAGCGCCGGCTCTGCAGACGACCAGATCCGCGTCTCGATACTGCCGGTCCATATCGTTGAAGAACGCTTGCACCAAGGCATTGAGCCCCTTTGCCCGATAGGCCTCCTTCACCTGGGACTCGTCTGCCGCGCCGGTCTGATGAATGATCCTCAAATGCTCTTTTTCTATCAGCAGCGGCAAGGCTTCGAGCATCGTGATGTTTATAAAATGAGCTCCCTGACTGCCGCCGGCGATCAACAGCGTCAGTTGCCGGCGGTTGTGTTGCGGTTCGTCTTTGCCCGCTTCGCTCATCAGGTGCAGGATTTCCTTTCGCACCGGATTTCCGGTAAACAGTGCCTTGCGCTCATCGAATCTGCCGGCGGTTTGTTCGAAGGAAACGTAGATCCGTCGGGCAAATCGAACCAGCGCGCGATTGGTAATCCCGGGCAGGATGTTCTGCTCGTGAAGCACCACCTTGATTCCCAGCAGTCGGGCCGCCATAACAACCGGCCCTGCCGCGTAGCTTCCAACCCCCAATACCAGGTGCGGTTTGAAGTCGATCAATATCGCCAGGGACTGGGCGACACCAACCGGGATCAGCGCCAGCGATTTGCACTTCTTGAACAGACCTTTTCCCTTGATTCCCTCCACCAAGATTCTCCGTAACGGATACCCGGCGCCGGCCAGAACGGAGCGCTCGAAATCGTTGGCTGTGCTGACAAAAAGAACTTGATTTTCCGGACTTCTGGCCGAAAACTCCCGCGCGATGGCGATGCCGGGAAACAGGTGGCCCCCTGTACCGCCGCCGGCAATGACGACGCGTCGGGTGCCGGTGCCGGTTCGTTCCACCGCCGCACACAATGTGCAGCAGTTCAATTGTGACCAGTTAGCTCGCTGCATAATCTGCCTGCCGGGGGTCGGCCAGGTCTGTGTCGGTCCGGCCGATGTTCATCAATATCCCGATCGCGGCCATGTTCACCAGCAGCGACGACCCCCCGTAACTCAGAAATGGCAGGGACAGCCCCTTGGTGGGCAGCAAACCCAGCGCCACCCCCATGTTGACACAAACCTGCAGGATAATCGCGACTGTCAGCCCCATGGC
>JAHEIV010000073.1 GCA_024639205.1 Deltaproteobacteria bacterium
TTTTTCCGTCATCCGGTTTCACAGCCTGTCTGATCTGGATCGCAATCTTTTGCTGTATGCCGAATACCTGACCCGCGACCTGGGAGACCCACCCGATTTCGATCGCGCAAGAGAGATCTCCCGGCGCACCGGTTTTACGGTTCGCTTCGACCATCCCGACCGCCCCTGGCAGACCGGCACGATCCCCGGTTCATTTCAGTTCAAGCGCGCCCGGGTGCGCAGTCACGGCAAGGGCATCTGGACCGGCCACTACAGAGGCAGTTTTTTCATCCGCCTTCCGCGCAGCGGGGGTGAGCTGATGTTCATCGCCCCCCGGGAAGCCAGGGACCATGAAAACGCCGGTTGGATCCTGGCGGCTATGGCCGCAGCCCTGTCGGCCGTTCTGGCGGCGGCTTATTTCTTCATTCGAAGGGTGCTCAAACCGCTGCGAACCCTGGAGACCGGTGTGGAGGCGTTGACCGCCGGCCGGCTGGACCACCGGGTTCCGGAAGCCGGCGATGACGAGCTGCGGGACCTTGCGGCGGCGTTCAACACCATGGCCGGGCGGTTGTCCGAACTGCTAAACAGCAAAGAGCGCCTGCTGCTTGACATGAGCCACGAGCTGCGCTCACCGATCACCCGGGTCAAGGTCCAGCTGGAATTTCTCCAGGATGAAGAGATCCGGGAAGCCCTGCGAGCCGACGTGGTGGAAATGGAAGCCATGGTGACCGCGATTCTGGAAGAAGCCCGCCTGCGAACTGCTGCAGCGGCGCTGAATCTGGAAAAGGTCGAAATGGCGGAATTGATTCGATCGGTGGCAGCGGAATTCAAGGATCGCTCACCGGGTACCGTGTGCGAGGTACTCGAGCCGGCTCCCGTTCGGGCGGATCGTCAAAAAATGCGCACGGTGCTGCGCAATTTGCTCGACAATGCCGTGAAAAACACGCCCGCAGGCGGCGATCCGGTGACGGTATCGATCAACCGCAACAAAGACGGTGTCGCTATCATTATCGCAGATCGAGGAGAAGGCATCCCCGAAGCGGCCCTGCCCCACCTGTTCGAGCCTTTTTTTCGGGCAGACGCCTCCCGATCGCGCAAGACCGGCGGCTATGGACTGGGCTTGAGCCTCTGCAAAGCCATCATCGATGCCCACAAGGGTCGCATCGAGGTCACCAGCCGGGTCGGCAGCGGCACGCAGGTGACCGTAACGCTGCCCTTGTCCTGAAAAGCGACGCCGGGAAATTACAGGCCCGCATCCGAACAATAGCAACGGTTCCTTATGATGGCTTGCGGCAGCCATCGGCCGCCGATTTGCCTTTGGGTTCCCGGAGATTGAAATGAAGTCAAATGCTGTAGAGGTTGTCATCGTCGGCGCCGGTCTTGCCGGATTGAGCTGTGCATGCCATTTGATGAAAAAAGATGTTTCTTTTGTTGTCCTCGAGGCAGATGAGCGGATCGGCGGACGCCTCAAAACGGATAAGGTTGACGGGTTTTTGTTAAACCACGGGTTTCAGGTACTGCAGACCGCTTATCCCGAACCGCGTCGGCTGCTGGACTGCAATCGGTTGGCGTTGAAACCCTTCGCCCCCGGAGCGATCGTTCGCACAGAGGGCCGGTTTTACCGAATATCCGACCCACTGCGGTGCCCCGGGGATCTGTGGAGCACCCTCACGGCGCCGATCGGCGGTTTTTCAGATCGGTTGCGGATGATTCGATTGATTTCAAGCGCCCGCCGGGGAGAGGTTTCCCGCCTGTTTCAAACCCCGGATATGACGGCGCTGGCGTTTTTGCGATCCGCAGGCTTTTCCGAAAAAATGATTCAACGTTTCTTTATACCGTTTTTCGGCGGTGTATGCCTCGATCCGGATATTCAAGCATCCAGCCGGGTGTTTCGATATGTACTGCGAATCTTTGCCGAGGGCGCGGTTGCGTTGCCCTCCCGGGGCATGGGGGCGATCGCCGGGCAGCTGTCAAAGATGTTGCCTGACGACCGGATCCGGATCGCAAGCCCGGTCGAATCGATTCGCGAGGGAAGCGCTGTTTTGCGATCCGGTGAACAGATCGACTGCCGGGTCGTTGTGGTGGCAACCGAAGGACCGGAGACGGCGCGATTGCTGGGAGAAAGGGCAACGATTGCCTCCCGGGGTGAATGCTGCCTGTATTTTGCCGCCCCAAAAGCGCCGATCGATGGGCCCTATCTGATCCTAAACGGCGAAGGCAGCGGAATAATCAACAGCGTCAGCGTTCCCAGCCTCGTCGCCGGCTCCTATGCACCAGCCGGTGCAGCGCTCATATCCGTAGTGCTGATCGGCGATCTCACTTTCGACGACAGGAAAGCAGAATCGATCGTGCGAAAAGAGCTGGCAGGCTGGTTCGGAACAGCGGTCGCAGACTGGCGCCATTTGAAAACATACCGCATCGAGCATGCATTGCCGGCACAGCCGCCCCCGATGCCGGACCCGGCCGTTCCGGCAAAATCGGTGAGGCCGGGGATTTATACCTGTGGTGAGTACGGAAGTGTTCCGGGGATCCAGTGGGCCATGCTTTCGGGTCGGCACGCTGCCGAGGCTGTGCTCAAAGAGATCGCCTCGGTGGTATGCCCGGATTGAGACTATTTCGTCGTTCGTGCCGTTGGGTCACTGCCCGCGGGGACAAACCGGCGATTGGAAGATCACGACCAGATCAGATATTACGCCTCTGGTGCAGGCTCATCCGCATGTTCTTTCAGATCCTGCAGACGCGCAAATTGTAGAGCCTTTTCATGGGTTGCCGATAAAATGACCGGTGGTGCAACACCGGCCTTCAATGCTTGCTTCCAGCGAGAGGCGCACAAACACCATTTGTCCCCGGCCGTGAGACCGGGAAAGCCGTTTATCGGCGATGGCGTGGTCAAGTCGTTGCCCTGCAGTTTTGTAAAGTTCAGAAAGTCATCGGTCACCCGGGCGCAAACGACATGAGAGCCCATATCACCGGGCCCGGTTTCACATTTTCCGTTTCGATAATATCCGGTCAGCGGTGACATGCAGCACGTCTCCAGCTTGCCACCGAGAATGTTTTTCGCCTCCTTCATAGTGCCAGTTCTCTTTCTTTAAATTCAAAACCACCATTTCGGCCGGCTCAAAAAAAAGGCTCTTTGATGACCGCCAGGGTTACGACGGCAGCCTTGAGACTCCAAGCGACGGTCCGGATCCAATTGGTGACGACCAGGCGCCGAATCAGCATTTCGTCTTTCCCGGATTTCAGGCGGTTGTGAATCGGCACCTGCAACAAAAACGTCGAGAGCCAGACGATGAGTACCAGAAATGCGGATGCCAACGCGACAACGGCACCGGCATCCAACAGCCATTTGGCCGATAACACCACCTCGGCGATCATCAGCGGCAAAACGATCATCGAGATCCGGTTTACGTACCAGCGATGATAATCGGTGAATTCACCGGGTGCAATCCGATGAAAGCCGGGGTAGATGATGACCTGAACCAACCAGATCAGAAGCAACAATCCCCAGCTTACAGCGATGTGGATCATCATCAGTTGCAACCGAACCACCATTTTTTCTGCTAAAGCACCGGTGACGGTGCTGATCTGCCGCCTTGCTGCGAAACCTACCCTAAGCATCGTGGAATCGATATCAAGCCGCGAAACACCCGGTTTCCCGGTCAGGGCTCCGAATCGTCGGGCAGATGGTGATCGGATCCGGCATGCCGGCTGCCGGCAGCTCGATCAGCGGTTTGCTTGACTGCGGCAGGCCGTATCATTAGCTTGGAGACGTTGACTTGAGAAAAGCGTTTTCCAAAAGGTGCAGGCAACCGGCCCCCTGCGTATTTCGCGTATCGAGGTAAGAAAGGGCAAACATTGTGAAACCGTCGCCGAAATCATCCAGTTCACGAATCGCTGAAATCATTGAAAACCGCTCTGCAGCCGACCGGCATGATCTGGTCAAAGGCTGGCACAACTTGCTTGCCGGTCTTTTTACTCAGATGGCTCCCTATCTTCGAGAAGGTCACCTGGTGACCTTCCGTACGCTCGATGACAAAGAACGAGCTTTTTTCGAAGAGCTTCATCGCAACGTAGCGGTTCCGCCATCTGCGGGTGCCATTTACTTGCCGCCAAGTGTGCGCTTTCAGATGATGCACCACCGGCCGGACCAGGGCCCACAGCCGGCTGCCGATCCTTCCGCAGAAAATCCGCCGGACAAAGGCATCGTGATGGCCAGCCGAACAGCTGACGCTGGTATCATCGTAAACGCACTGCTGGCCAAACCGCCGTTCGCACCCGCTATCGACGTCTATGACGACGGTCAGCTTTTAGCCGGATATGTCTACAACACGATCGACGAATGCATTGCAGCGCTTTCAAAAGTGCTGCAAATTCATCTGCTGCCGGGGACCCCTTCGGAAACCGCATAAACCAGGGGCGGCTCTGGTTTCACCCCTATTGAAATATGACGCAAGATCTTACGCTGCGGCGAAAATGGACGTTCCGGGCACATGGCAAACAGATGGTTTTTGTCAAGAAAACCTTTGAAAGCGATATCCACGTGTTGACGAAGGCATTGATCTGGACTCTTTTTCTACCGGTCTACCCGGATCTGGCCGTGGAAATTCATATCGGTGGTCGTTACAAGCCGGATCTCGTTCAGCTTAACGGTAGCGGCGAACCCATATTCTGGGGAGAAGCGGGGCGGGTCGGTCTAAAAAAATTGCAAGCGCTGGTGCAACGATTCCGGTCTACCCATTTTGTGTTTGCCAAATGGAATATGAATCTGGAGCCATTTGAGCGGATGCTCACCAAGGCAACCGGCTCGATTCGCCGCTCGGCGCCGGTCGATCTGATCTCACTTCCTGCCGACAGCGATGAACGTTTCATTGACCGAGACGGCGTAATCCGCATCGCCCTCGAAGATGTAAAACGGCTGCGCTGCTGAAAAACCGGTTTACCAATGTCCGGTCCCCGGTTCTCCCTTGAAGGGGCCGACCACCTCACCGGTAACCCATCCACCGTAAAACCGACCCGGTTGGGCGCGCACCCGCTCTCCTGCGACGAAGCACTCCAAAACAGCCGGGTAGAAGGAAACGTAATTCCGTATGGCTTCGAACGCCGGCGTCGGTCGGGGATACCCCCAACCAACCACGCCCAGTTGCGGATGTGCGCAAAGCGCCCAATATGCCGCCACGCCTTTCCACTCGCACACCGAGCTGCCCGGGGCGGTGCTTACATGCTCCCAGTTAACGTCTGCCGGCGGGACGTAAAATGCAGGGGGGCTGGCGGTTTCAAGCACACGGCAGCAGCTGCTGGACGAAGCGATACGAAGATCCGCGTACACGACCTCCACGAGGCGAGGATCCGGCACCAGCTTGGGCGGTCTCGGATAGTCCCATACCGACTCCTGGCCGGGGCCCGGTGGTACTGCAAAATCCGGCCTTTTTTGACCGGTAAACCGCCACATCGGTGAAGTTTCCTTTCCATGCAAATGTTTTACCGCAGGATCGCCGGGAATCGGCGGCGGTCTTTATCTGATGGGCCCGAATATCCCGTCCAAAAAATTACGCCGACAAAAACGCTCAACCATCGCTGCCGTCCGGGCCTGCGAAACATCGAAAGCAGAAACGATGAGCTGGGCGCCGGCAGCGGCGCCGAATGAAATGGATCCTGGATCGTAGGATGCGCGTCGTTTACTTTGGATGCATATATTTTTTCAGATTGTAACGATCGGCCAGCCGAACTCTCTGCTCTTCCGGCAACGAAAACATGTAGGCCTTCCACCCGGGGCACCAGTTGGCATGAAATCTCCAGAATCGGCCTAAGATCGATCTCGGATTGTCATCGTATTTTTTTCTGAATCCGCAAGCCGTGCAGTTTTCACCCGCCATTTTTCATTACTCCTTCGATCAATTGGTTCTTTTGCCCGCCTGGCACAGGAGCTAAACGAAGACTCGCGGCACCCGGGCACTGATTGCGGTGACCACCTCGTAGTTGATGGTGCCGAGCAAAGCGGCGATCTCATCGGCGGTGACCGCCTCCTCTCCCTGGCGGCCCAGAATCACCACCTCGTCATCGACGGCCGCATCGGAACTGTGGCCCACGTCGAGCATCGTCAAATCCATGCAGACCCGGCCGACGATGGGTACGCGCCGACCGCCTGCCAGCATGATCCCCCGGTTGGACAACAGCCGGCTGTAGCCGTCACCGTAGCCAACCGGAACGGTGGCGATGGTGGTCGGCTGCGCGGTGCGGTGGGTCATCCCGTAACTGACGTGAAAACCGGCGGGCACCTGCTTCAGATGCACGATCCTGGCCTTCCATGTGAGAGCCGGTGTCAAGGTGATCGCCGATTTGCGGACCTCCTCGGAGGGGTACAGGCCGTAAAGGGAGATGCCCGCCCGCACCATGTCGAAGTGGGTTTGGGGAATGTCGATAATCCCGCCGCTGTTGGCGGCATGCCGGATTTCGAATGAAAGGCCGGCTTTGTGCAGTCGCTCGGAAAAACTTTTGAAAAGCGCCAGTTGATTTTCGGTGTAGGTTTTGTCGGCGCTGTCGGCGCTGGCAAAATGGGTGAAAATACCTTCCAGGTGCAAGCCCGGCAGAGCGTCCATCTGTAACACCTCTCGCACCGCGGCATCTGCAGGTGCAACACCTGCCGGCCCCGGCCGATGCGAATCGGTGAGAAGGCCGAGCCGCCCCATCCCGGTGTCCACCTTCAGGTGCACCTTCAGCCGGTCAGCGCTGCCGGCGGCCTGTTCCGACATCGCACGGGCCGTCTGCATGGAATAGACGGACTGGGTCAGGTGCAATCTGATCAGCTCGCGGGTGCAGCCGGGCGAGGTGTATCCGAAGATTAAAATCGGGGCGGCGATGCCTGCCTCGCGAAGCTCGACGGCTTCTTCGAACCGAGCCACCCCCAGCCAGTCCGCGCCGCTGGCCAGAGCCGTGCGGGCCACCTCCACCGAACCGTGACCGTATGCATTGGCCTTGACCGCCACCATGAGTCGTGCGGCCGGTTTCACCATCCGGCACAATTCACGCACATTTGCGGCAATGGCATTCAGGTCTACCTCGGCCCAGACCATGGGAGAATCGTTGTGCAACGGACCTCCTTGCCCTGCATGCTTGATGAACCTGTTTCAGCCCATCTGAAAACAATCATAAGACATGCGGGTTACACCGTACTATCGAGGATGATTGTCGATTCCGATATCAGATCAGGCTTTCCACCGGCACGTATTTGAGTTTGAAGGCTTCGGCCACGCCCTGGTAGGTCACCTTGCCTTTCACCACATTCGCGCCGAGTCGTATCTCCGGATTGCTGTCAAAGGCCCGCTGCCAGCCCTTGTCGGCGATTTCAACCGCGTATGGCAAGGTGGCATTGGTCAGGGCGATGGTGGAGGTCTTGGGAACGGCACCGGGCATGTTAGCCACGCAGTAGTGGACCACGCCGTCCACCACATAGGTCGGTTTGCCGTGGGTGGTGGCCTTTGAGGTTTCGAAACAGCCGCCCTGATCGATGGCCACATCCACCAGAATCGAGCCCGGTTGCATGGTTTTCAGCATTGCCCGGGTCACCAGTTTGGGCGCCTTGGCCCCGGGAATCAACACCGCCCCGACCACCACATCGGCGTCGCGAATCAGCTCCCGCACCGTTGCCGGGGTCGACATCAGGGGAAAGCAGTTTCTTGGCATGATATCGCTCAGGTAACGCAGGCGGCTGAGGCTGTTGTCGAGGATGTAAACCTTGGCCCCCAGGCCGCAGGCCATCTTGGCGGCGTTGGTGCCCACCACGCCGCCGCCGATCACCACGACGGTGCCCGGATCGACTCCCGGAACCCCTCCCAACAGAACACCTGCGCCGCCCTGGGCCATCTCCAGGTACTTGGCGCCCTGCTGGATGGCCATTCGCCCGGCCACTTCGCTCATGGGAGTGAGCAGCGGCAGCGAGCCGTCCGATTTTTGAATGGTTTCGTAGGCGATGTTGATACTGCCGCGCTGCATCAATACGCGGGTCAGCTTCCGGTCCGCCGCCAGATGCAGATAGGTAAAGACAATCTGACCTTCGCGGATCAGATCGAACTCCGGCGCCAGGGGCTCCTTGACGTGCATCACCATCTGCGCCCGGTCAAAGATCTGCTTCGGGGTGCTGACGATGCTGGCACCTGCCTTGCGGTAGCCCGCATCCGTAAATCCGCTTCCCAGTCCGGCTCCTTTTTCCACCAGCATGGTATGCCCGTGCTGTTTCATGACCTCTACTCCGCCAGGGGTCATGGAGACCCGGTTCTCTTCCGTTTTGATCTCCTTGAGAATGCCGACAATCATTGCCACCTCCGGTTCGTTGGGTCGGTTTTTTGGTTGGATTCGTTTGCCAACATTTCAAAAGATTGATTTCAATCAGTGCTGCAATTGTCCCACGGGTGTTGTGCCTAAACACGGCGGATCACCCCGAGCGGGCCGGCTGCGAGCGGTCCGAGCTTATCATCCGCTGATATCATGCGAAAATGCGGATTACAGCATTTCGATCGCACAGGCCATCGACACACCACCGCCACCGCAAAGGGTCGCCAATCCGAGCGTCTTGCCGGCTCTTTTCAAGGCATGAACCAATGTCACCAAGATCCGGGCACCCGTGGCGCCCACCGGGTGGCCCAGCCCGATGCCCGAGCCGTTGACGTTGGTGACCGCCCGGCGCAGACCCAGCTCCCGCTCGCAGGCGATATACTGGGCGGCAAAGGCTTCGTTCACCTCGATGCGATCGAAATCCGCTATTTTTAATCCGCTGCGCCGCAGCAGATCGTTGACCGCCGGAACCGGCGACAATCCCATCACCGATGGGTGGCAGGCGCCCTTGCCGACGGCCTTGATTCTGGCCAGCGGCCGGATATGCAGCTCCGCAGCCTTTTGGGCCGACAAGATGACCATTGCCGCGGAACCGTCGTTAATACCGCTGGCGTTTCCCACTGTTACCCGGCCGATATCGGGGATAAACGCCGGCGGCAGCCGCTGTAAATCCGTCAGGGTCAGACCGGGGCGGAAATGCTCGTCTTTTTCAAAGACCGGGCCCGTTTTATTCTTTTTGGATGCCACCGCCACCGGTACGATTTCCTCTGCGAAGGCTCCGTCTGCCGTCGCCCTTTCGGCGTTGTTGTGACTGCGCAGGGCAACCTCGTCCATCTCTTCCCGGCTGATGTCCAGATGCTGTGCGAGAAACTCGGCCGTGTGACCCATGATGTAAGGCTTGCCCACAAAGTTCGACAGGGGCGGTCGGGTCGCATCCACCGGCCCTTCTTCCGGGTGGGGAATGACGTGAGAGCCGCAGTGCAGGGCGTGAATCATGGCATCGACCAGCACCTGGTCCTGAAGACGGCAGCCCCAGCGTGCACCGGGCACCTGGTAAGCAACGCCGGACATGTGCTCCACCCCGCCGGCCAATACGATGTCCGCCATTGCAGCCTGGATCATGGCCATGCCGGAAATCACCGCCTCCATTCCGGAGATACATACCCGGTTGATGGTAACCGCCGGAACCGTGTCCGGCAATCCGGCCAGCAGCGCCCCGACCCGGGTAACGTTGAGAGCGTCTGCGGGTTCCATGCAGCACCCGAAACGAATGTCGTCGAGCTGCTGCGGGTCGACACCGGCTCTTTCCACCGCCGCTTTCATCGCCGTGGCTGCAATTCGGGGGGCAATCGTGTCGCGCAGGGTCCCGCCGAAGGTGCCGATGGCTGTTCGGCAGGCGGAGCCGATGAGAACATCTTGCATTTGGACCCCCCATGTTGAAGGTAATCATAGAACTCGGGCGACAGGAACTACCGGTCGCGGTTGCCGGTATCGCACGTACATGAAGCGGCGGTCGGATACCGGGCGCCGAACGACCGCTTGTGAAAGCAAACCGTTTGCTTGAACCGACCGTCTACCCGGATATGGATTTCATGCGCGCAGGTGCCGGCTCTCTTGTCCCCGAATGGAAGACACGGGGGTGCGGCAGGACCGGCCCGACAGCGAAATCACGCTGCCGCATCCTATGGGAAAGGACCGGAACTTGTCAAGCAGCAGCCACCGTGAGGCGTGAACATTTTCTTGACAAACTTTTTGCACCGACAGTAATAAACACAAGTGTTTCTTTAAAATTGCCGCCCGTTCTTGCGGTCGAAAAGGGTCCG
>JAHEIV010000487.1 GCA_024639205.1 Deltaproteobacteria bacterium
CTTGCAACAGTTTTTGGATCGGCGCGGTTTTTATATGGCCGGAATCGGATTGTGTCCTTCCGGCAACGGGACCGGAAATTCCCTGTGGTTGCGCAGCGATGCGGCGGCAAATGCTCAGCTTCGCTGTGCCGCATCCCTTTCCGAATCAGAAAAAAGCGCCGTTGCCGCCAAACTCAATCCCCACTTGCTTTCAATCATTCCCATCGACAAGGCTGTGAGCAAAGAATTCCTGCAGCCTTTCGATCTTTTGCGACCGCACCGCATGGATCTCATGGCAAAGGTCATTTATGCCCGTCACCGGGCGCTCGGAATTGACAGCTCCTGGGCCAAACAGCTCTATGCGGAGCATATCCTCGTGATAAACGGCGGCAGAGAGGGCGATGGTTCCGGAAAAGAGGGGATTGAATCGTTTGTGGGTTCTTTCAACCACATTTTAGATTCCATCAGCGCGAAGGGATTCGACGAATCCCTGTCGCTGGTACCCATCGACCGCAACAATGTCATCATCGACGGCGCCCATCGAGTGGCGGCCTGTCTGTTGGCTGATCGACCTGTCGGTTGCGTGCGTTTTGACATCGAGGCCAATCGCTACGGATTGGATTTCTTGCAGAGAAACGCCCAACACGCTGGCCAGGGACTGGGACAGGCCGGGTGCGACAGTTTGGCCCTGGAATACTGTCGATTGAACCACCGTACATATATCGCCACCTTGTTTCCCGCTGCGGTCGGTATGGAGGATGCGGTTCAGACGATTTTTAAAGCGTGCGGCGATATCGTTTACGCTAAAAAAGTGATGTTGGAGACATATGGTCCGTTTAACCTGGTCCGCCAGATGTATGCCGGCGAACCGTGGCTGGGCAGCTATCAGAATAAGTTCGCCGGAGCCCATGGAAAGGCAGCCCCGTGTTTTTCGAACAACGGTCCGGTGCGGGTCTATCTTCTCGAGTCCGACCGCCCTGAGGCGTTAAAAAAAGCCAAAGAGATAATTCGAGAACTGTTTAAAATCGACAATCATTCGATTCATATCAACGACCATCATGAGGAAACCGTCCGGCTGGCGCAGTTGTTTTTCAACGAAAACAGCATCCACTTTCTGAACTTTGCCCGGCCCGCCTTTTATGAGCGTTTTTATCAGCTCTTTTACTACTACCGGGACTGGATGCTTCGTCACGGGATAAACGGCGAACACTTCTGTGTTGACGGCAGTGCCGTAATGGCTGCCTATGGTCTGCGCGAGCCCCAGGACCTGGATTTTCTGCATCACGGGTACGACGATGTGGACAGATGCCTGGCCGAGATCAGCAGCCACAACCAAGATGCGCACCATCATGTCTCAACCATCGATGACATTGTTTTCAATCCCCGGCAGCATTTTTATTTCGAAGGGGTCAAGTTCGCCTCGCTCGACATCATCCGGCAGATGAAGGCCCGGCGCGGGGAGGCAAAAGATATCCAGGACGTAAAGCAGATCGACTCGATCTACGTGCAGGATCCAGGGGCAGTGGTGAACACCGCTTCGAGGCCGGCAAAAATCGTCGGTTTGATTGCAGCCCGCAATGAGGAGCACATCATTGGCCAGTGCCTGCAGGCACTGGCGCTGGTCACCGACGCGATTGTTTTTCTGGATGACGCTTCCGAGGACAACACGGTAAATGTCGTCGAGTCATTAGCCGATGAATGTCGCGTCGAGCAAGTCATCAAAAAAACAAAATGGCACCGCGACGAGCCCGGCGACCGCAATACCCTGCTGGAGGCCGGAAGAAAAACCGGTGGAACCCATTTCGTGGTTCTGGATGCCGACGAAATGTTCACTGCCAATTGCACGCAGCAAAACTTTCTGCGAAAACGGATCCTGGCTTTGGCACCCGGTGAGAAGCTGTCGATGGTCTGGATTCAACTCTGGCGCAGCGTGGACCAGTACCGGTTCGACAACTCGGTCTGGACCGACAACTACAAGGTGTTCGCCTTCTGTGACGATGGGCTCTGCCGGTATGAGTCGGCTTTTATCCACACCTCGCGGCACCCCCACCTGCTGGCCGGAAAACAAGTCACCATTTCGGATTACACGCACGGGGTGCTGCATTTCCAATTCGTCAACTGGCGCAATCTGCTGGTCAAACAGGCCTGGTATCGCTGTCTGGAGCGTATCCGTCAGCCGGAAAAATCCGCACGAGCAATCAACTCCCTCTATGCCCCCAGCAAGGATGAGACCGACCTGGCAGTAAAACCGGCTCCGTCAAAATGGTTTGCGGCCTATGATTTTTTTGATCCTTCCGTCTTTTCCATTCCGGACAGCTGGCGCGAAGGCCAGGTGCTGAACTGGTTCGAGGAATACAGCCGGGAGCCGTTTGAAGCACTGGATGTCTGGGATGTAGACTGGACGACACACTCGACGGTGGCAAACCCATCGGCCCGGGCGGGGAGAAATGTCCCGAACCGGCCGGCCGAGCCTGTGGAAGAAATTCAGAAAGCGCGCAACCTGGCGGAAAAAGGCAACGGGCAGCACGCCATCGATCTGCTGGAAAAATTGTTGGAATCAGATTCGAACCATGCGGTTGCCCACAATGATCTCGGCGTACTTTACTTCAAAGCCGATGAAAAAGAAAAGGCCCATCGCCACTATCAGAAAGCGATCGATCTGCGGCCCCGCAATGTCACCTATCTGAAGAACCTGGCCGACTTTCTGTATGTCGAGCTGGGTCAAGTGCAAGAGGCGATGCAAC
>JAHEIV010000488.1 GCA_024639205.1 Deltaproteobacteria bacterium
TATGAGGAATGGGAAAGTACGGGCGCCAAAGATATGGCCGCCCGAATAGATGAAAAACTAGAGGGGATTTTGAAAGACCATAAAGCACCCGTGCTGCCGGATAACACGCTGACCGCGATCAGGGCCATCCGGGAGAAAGGTGTGGCTGCGTTGGAAAAAACGTAAAAACTATGCCGAAATAGATTTTTTTCGCCGGGTGATATATTCGCGCAGTGTCTGCTCCAGCCCGGCATCGATCGGCGGTTTTGTGTACTCTGCCAGGCGTTCGGGCAGCATTTCGGACGCCACTTCAAATACCTGCTTGGCCCCGTTGTCGTACCAGTCCGTGTAATCGTCCCGGGTAAACAGCAGCGGCCGATACAGATTCCGGCAATGTTCGAAGGTCGTGGGATGCGTAAGGTAGTTGCCCTCGCTGCCGACACTTTTGATCGTGTCGATATCGATGGTGTCGACAGTGATCTCCATGGCGGTCAGCACTCTACGCAGCATGCGGCACACCTCTTCGTCAAAAAGCCATTTTTCAAAGCTCATCGAAATATAGGAGCCCAGCTGACCGCAGGCTTGTAGGATGAAATTGGCCCCGTTGCGCACGGCCGTGCTCATCATCAGCACTCCCTCGGCCGCTGCCTGGGCATCGGGAACGTGGGCGTTGGTCAACATCCCGCCGGTCCGGCAGGGAAGGTGATAAAACCGGGCCAGCTGAATAATGGCCGAAGACAAAACCACCGCTTCGGGCGCCCCCACCGCCGATATGACCGTGCGCATATCGGCCGGCGCGGAGATGGAGCCGTACACCACCGGCGTGCCGGGACCTGCCAGCTGTGAAAGCACCAGACCGGCCAGAATTTCCGCATTGGCCAGCGCAAGCAGTCCCGGCAGGGATATGGGACCGCTGGTTCCCGCCATCACCAGGTTCGTGATCACCACCGGTTGTCTCAAACGCGCCATGTCGATGATCGACTCGGACTCATCGGCCGCATATTTGAGCGGTGACGATGCGGTAATAATGGCGGCCATGACCGGTTGCTGCTTCAAATTATCCTCTCCACCCCACGCGGTCGCCGCCATTTCGATGCTGTCGCTGGTCGCCTCTCGGGTCGCTGCTGTGCCGAGATATGCCTTGTCGCAAAGCACCATACTGGCAAAAATCATGTCCAGGTGCGCCGTCTGGGGATCAAGATCCATGGGTTCCACCATTTTATGACCGACCATATCGAGCTGGTCGGACGTTTGGACCAGCCGGCAACACACATGGTAATCATCGAGGGTTGCCACTCGTCGTTCACCGGGATACGTCACCACGTATGGCGCTCCGGCGGTGGGCAGCAGCACGAAGCTTTCTTCCCCGATAACGACATCGTGCGCCGGATTGCGGGCACGGACCTTGAAACGCGATGGTGTCGTTTCCAGCGCCGCCTGCACGTCCTTTTCGGTGATAAACACCTTGGTTTCGTCTCGCTTGAATCCGTGCCGGGAAAAAATGTCGAGGGTTTCCTCGGAATTAAATCTCAGACCGGTTTCGGCCAAGATTTCCATCGAAGCATCGTGGATTTGATTGATTTCATTTCGCGAAAATACCTGCATCCGATCCATTTTAAGATCCCCTGTATTTATGAAACAGCCTTTGCGATTCCTCACATTGACCGGAGATACTTTGTGAACCTCATCCGATAACCGAAAAACTGGAGTCCGGATTGATCTGCCTGCGACGGGAGAAAAAGCCGACGTCGCAATTTCGCTTCGTGTATGTCATAAAAAACTGATAGGGCTTGCTGTCATGGTCCTGACCGTTTTCGCAGGCATGGATCAGTTCGGCCATCATTTTGCCCACAACTGGCGCATTCTTGTACTGGTTGCCCGAGGTGCCCACCGCCATATAAAAACCGGGAAGGTCGGATTTGTCATAAATGGGCAGCCAGTCATCGCTGACATCGTAGAGATCAACGATACCCTGTGGTTGGTTGGGAACCGGCAGTTCACGCATTCGCTGCGCTTCTCTGAGGACCTGCGTGGTCCACTGACGGCTGAAATTTTTGTTATATGCATCCGGATCGTCGATCCATTCGAGCTCGTCGCATGGCGGATCTTCCGAACCGATCAGGATATGGTTACCCACTTCCGGACGAGAGTAGCACCCGATGTCTCCGTCAGAAAGCAAAAAGCCGTCACGCTCCCAGTCGACTCCCTCGGGAGCCGGCACGTGGCAAACTTCCTGTTTCAGTGGTTTGGTCCGGATATTCATCCCCTGCAATACACCCGCCATGGCGTTGATGATGTGCGAATGGGGTCCGGCAGCGTTGAGTACCACCGGGGCGTTGACCGCGCCTTGATCTTTGAGTTTTACCCCCGCAACACGGCCCTTTTTTTTCACAATTTCGACGACTTCGGTATTGAATCGAAATGCTGCGCCTTTGGCTTCAGCCGCCACCTGAACGTTGTGGGTCGAAAGCTGCGGGTCGGTCACATAACCGGACTCCGGTATCCAGATGGCACCTTTGACGGTGTCTGCACCGGGTTGCCCAAAGGCGGGATCGTCCATTGTCCGGCAGGGAAAATAGGATCGGATGTCGGCATTGGGCACGTAGTTCTGGATGTCTGCCGGATCTACTTCCACATAGCCGATGCCCAGCGCATCCAGCGAAGGCATCACCTGTTTCAAATATTTATTGGTTTCGGTTTTAACAACCAGTGCGCCGGTGTTTCTGTAAACTGCCAACCCCCT
>JAHEIV010000002.1 GCA_024639205.1 Deltaproteobacteria bacterium
GGAAAAGGTCATCCTGACCCGGGAAAATCACCAACTGATGGAATCGCTCGGGCAGAAAAACAGCCAGCTGGAGAAAGCCAACCGGATTTTGAAAGATCTGGCCTGCCGGGACGGGCTCACACGACTTTTCAACCATCGCTATTTCCAGGATGTGATTCACAACGAGATCCTCAGAACGAAACGCAACGGGGAAGTGTTTTCGCTCCTTTTTCTGGACCTGGATCACTTCAAACATTACAACGACACTCACGGACACCTGGAAGGCGACCGACTGCTTCGAAAACTCGGTGAAATTTTGCTCAAAGCGGTGAGAGGCTCCGACATCGTCGCCCGCTACGGCGGCGAGGAGTTTGTCATTATGATGCCGGCGACGCCGAAGAAAAATGCAGCCGTAATGGGAGAGAAATTGCGCCGCTATATCGAGAATTTTCCTTTTCCGGGACGCGAAACCCAGCCGCTTCAGAAAGTGACCATCAGCGTTGGGATAGCCACTTACCCGGAGGACGGAAAGGAAAGACCGGAGCTGGTGCAACGAGCCGACGAGGCCATGTACCGTGCCAAGAAACTCGGCCGGAATTCTGTCTGGACGGCCAAACCCGAACAAGCCAGTGGGGATCGTCAGACCGGAAGCTGAGTTGCGATTCGCGTGTGAAATGATCGGTTCAGCAAAACCCTGTCCGTTCGGAGAAAGGTTGAAACCGCCGACGGTCAGAAGGGAATTCAGACCATGCAAAACATACTTGTCGTCGATGACGAAAAAACGCTGTTGATGATCATGACCGGTCGCTTTGAAGACTACAAGGATCGGTTCAATGTCTTTACCGCCGGAAACGGAAAAGAAGCGGTCCAGGTCCTGGAGTCTGAAGAGATAGACCTGGTGGTAACCGACCTGAAGATGCCGGAGATGGATGGAATCGAGCTGATCGCATACCTGAGCAACAAATTCCCCGCTGTGCCTTCCATCGCAGTCAGTGCATACTGTACGCCGGAGATTCAAAATAAGCTCAAGGGGCTCGGTGCGTTGCGAGTAATGGACAAACCGGTTAATCTCGACCTTCTTGCCCAGGCGGTGCTCAACGGACTGGATCAGGTACACAAAGGCGGTTCGCTGAACTGCGTGTCGCTCAGCAGTTTTTTGCAGATCATAGAAATGGAGGAGAAAAGCTGTCGAATCGATGTCCACGCGAACAGTCAGCAACGCGGCAGTTTTTTCCTTGTCGGCGGTGAGCTGCGCGATGCCTCCTGCGGTGAACTGACCGGAGAGGCAGCCGCCTACGAGATGATCAGCTGGGAAAACACCCACCTGTATATTAAGGACCTGCCCAAGAAAATGCCGGAGAGGCGAATCGAGAAAGGGTTGATGTCGGTGGTGATGGAAGGGTTGCGCAAAAAAGATGAAGCCGGCCCGGAACAGGATGCGAAAGCGGCCTCCGGTGAGGATAAGCCGGCGGCGACAAAAAAGCAGTCTGTCAATCCGGGCCATGAGAAACAGCCGCCCGCCAGGTCGAATACCGTAAAGGTGATAAAAGCCGATTCGGACGATCCGGGGCCCGTTTTCGGTCCGGAAGACGACACCTTTACCAGTGAGTTGGACAACGTGCTCGATATACTGAGTGAAGATCCGGAGGTGGCCGAACTGAAAGATGCGGCCCCTGCGCCGAAAAAGCAACCGGGTGTCGATGTCGAGCGCTTTCTGCTGCCGGCCGATATTCTGGATGCGGCCGGAGCAGACCAAACCGGCGCCGAGATAATTTCTGCGCTGATACAGAAAACCGGTGCTGCAGCGCCGGTAGATGTGGCGATTCTGCTGACACCGGTGGAGGGAAGAGCCGACGGAATTCGTATCAGCAATCTGATATACGCTGACCAGCGGAACGTTGCCACCAGTACCATTATGCCGCTTTCAAATTCGCTGATCGCTCAGGTTCTGGAGCGCAAAGTGCCGGCGGCGCTGAACCTGGCAGACCTGCCGCCCGGCAGTGTCGAACAGAAGCTGCTTGACCGGTTGGAGATGAAATCTTGTCTTTTGGTACCGCTGGCCGGTGAAGGGAGTTCGCCCGTCCTGTTGATCCTGGCCGCCCGCCAGGAGGGACAGTACGATAATGGCGGTCCGGAGCTGGAATGGGTCATCGGCGGACTGCCCCTGGCGCTTGAGAGGAGGCAGCTGCAAAAAGGGCTTTCCGGTTACAGGCAGGTGGCCGAAGTCGTTCGGCACATTGAAGGAGCCGTGCTGTCCGGTACTATCGAGATCGAACCACTGTTTAAGAATGTAATGAACCGGATTCGCACGATTTTCCAGGTAGAGGCCGGCTCGCTGTTTCTCAAAGAAAAAGACCGCCTGAAGATGGCCATGTCGTTTAATACGATCACCGGATCGCTCAAGAAATTCCAGCTTAATATCGGCCAGGGGATTGCCGGGACCGTTGCAGCCAAAGGCAAACCTATTATCGTCAATGATGCCCAGAAATCAGAGATTTTATTGCGGGAAATCGACAAACAGACAGGCTTTACCACCCGATCGGTTCTCTGCGTCCCGCTGGTTGCTCATAAAAAGGTCATCGGGGTTCTCGAGATTCTCAACAAATCCGACCAGGAATTTACTTCTGAAGATGAACGTCTTTTGCTTTCCATCGCATCCGCTTTGAGCATCGCCCTGGTATTCAAACGGAGCCAATCCGGCCGCTAGCGGTTTTTACGATACACAACGGACGATAACACCAAGCCTGCCTGTCGGGCGCAGGCTCAAAGCCCCCGGGACCGTCGATTGACGGTTTTGCCTCCAGGTCTTATGTTTGACGTCGTTGGCATCAAACTCCCCTGGAGGTATGGATGAACAATTTTGTCCCCACTCACTATCACATTTCCCTTACTCCGGATCTTACCAGTTTCCGATTCTCGGGACAGGTTACCCTATCGGGCGAGCTGACTCAGCCGGCCGATGAAGTCGTACTTCACGCGCTGGAGCTGGATATCTCTGCATGCAGCGCCTGGATCCGCAGCAACCGGGTGAACTGCACCGTCACTCTGGTACCTGAAAAGGAACAGCTGCGCATTCGGCTGCCGAGAAGGTCCGATGGTGATATTCGAATAAAAATCGAATACAGCGGGTCGATCAACGACCGGATGGCCGGATTTTACCGCAGCCGGTACCAGGTATCCGGTCAGACCCACTATATTGCAGTTACCCAGTTTCAGGAAAGCGACGCCCGGAGGGCGTTTCCCTGTCAGGATCACCCGGATAGAAAAGCGACCTTCGATGTGGAGATGACCGTTGACCAGGACCTGGTCGCCATATCCAACGGTACGGCAGCCGAGGAAGTTGATCTCGGAAACGGGAAAAAGCGCGTTCGCTTCACCCAAACCCCCCGCATGTCGACTTATTTGCTTTTCTTTGGTGTCGGTGCATTTGAAAGCGTCCGGGACGAGACAGATGATCGGGTGCGGGCCGTCACCACGCCGGGAATGACCCCCTATGCCCATTACGGACTCGATTTTGGCCGCAAAGCACTTCAGTTTTGTGAACAATACTACCGGATTCCCTACCCGCTGCCAAAAATGGATCTGCTCGCCATCCCTGATTTCGCTTTTGGCGCAATGGAAAACTGGGGTGCCATCACCTTCCGCGAAAACCTTCTCCTGCACTATCCGAATATCACCTCCCGCTCGGGGGAAGAACGGATCTGTGAGGTGATTGCCCACGAGATCGCCCACCAGTGGTTCGGGAACCTGGTTACGCCATCCGATTGGAAGTACCTCTGGCTTAACGAAAGCTTTGCCACCTTTTTCGGTTACGGGGTCGTGGATCACCATTACCCGGAGTGGGGAATCTGGGAGCAATTCCTGGGGGGACAGACCAACTCCGCCCTGGCGAGAGACGGCATGCATGAGACGTTTGCCATCGAAATCCCCGGCGGAGACCATGTCGTGATCAACTCCAGCACCGCCCCCATCATTTACAGCAAGGGAGGCAGCATCTTACGGCAGGTCAAAGGCTACATCGGAGATAAAAATTTCAGAAACGGTTTGACCCGTTACCTTGAAACCCACGCCTATGGAAATACCGCCAGCCATCATCTTTGGGAAGCATTTGAAGAGGCATCCGAGCAGCCGATCACAAAGATGATGCAAAGCTGGATCGAACAGCCGGGTTATCCCCTGGTAAGCGTCAGCAAGGAAAACGACACGCTGATCCTGAAACAGCACCGGTTCACCTACCTGCCCAATTCCTTCGATCAGCACTGGAACATACCGATCAACATCGCTGTTTTAAAAACAAGCGGAGAAACACAGATCGTGCAGACCCTGTTGACGGAAAAAGAGCAGTCTGTGCCGCTGGGTGAAGAACCGGTGGCTTACAAGATCAACGCCGGCCAGAGTGGTTTTTACCGCACCCACTATAGCGATGTCCAGGCGCTTGCATCCCTTTCACGCTATGTCGAAACCCGGGAGCTTCCCGCAGCGGATCGCTGGGGATTGCAGAACGATTTATATGCCCTGGTCAGAAGCGGGCAAGTCAGTATCGATGCTTATCTGCGATTTCTGGAATCATACCGGCACGAAGATGCCTATCTTCCTGTTGTGAGCCTTACCGCAAATCTTTTTCAGGCGTATCTGCTGCTGGACAACAGCGGCCGTCACAAGGTTGCTGCCGCCGGAAAGGCAATACTTGAAAACGCTCTGAAGCGAGCCGGCTTCGAGCCTGCGAAAAGCGAGCCCTTCACCGTTTCGCTGATGCGGGATCAAATCATTTTTCCTGCGGTTGAATTTGGTGCCGAGAGCATTGCTGAATTTGCCCATCAAAAATATATTGCGCTTGCCACGGGCAATGAAACAGTGCACCCCGACATCCAAAAGGCCGTCTTCCAGGTGGGCGCCTCGAAGGGCGCCTCCAAGCAGCTCGATTGGCTCTTGACGCGTTTCCGGCAATCGGAAAGTGAACACGAGCGCCTGAACATTCTTGCCGCTTTGGGCTGTTTCAGAGCGCCGGAGCAGATCGAAGAAGCCTTACGATTCGCCCTCGACGAAGTGCCGGACAGGAACAAGTTTATCCCGATTGTCGCCATGGCCGGCAATGCGCATGCCGTGAATCTTCTGTGGGATTGGTACCGGGCGCACCGCGAAGAATTGGAGAATTTTCATCCCTTGCTCTACGAACGCGTAATTGCCGCGATTTTCCCGATGGTCGCACAGCAACAGGCCGATGCGGTCAAACGCTTTGCTGAGAGCTATTTGAAAGAGCGGCCACAGCTTCACGACGTACTGCGGCTTTCGCTCGAAAAGCTGGAAATCAATCTGCGTTTCCGGAAAAGCCACTCGACCACCAAGACATAAATCTTCTCGCCTGGCAGGAAAGCTTCTTCAACTCGGTTTCCGCTGAGTCCAAGCGCCATCCCGGCAGCTGTATGGTTGAATGCGGCGCTTGGCCACTTCAACGGTTTTTCCCGGATTCCACCGCCGCATGAATCCTGCCGGCATCCGCTGACAACCATTTTCGTCTCAGCAAACCCTGACTCCCTCTCCGGGCAACTCTGCAGCTTTCGGCTGCGATGGCATCTGTGGATGCCGACAGGATTATTTCTTTGTCGTTTATGATACTCTCCGGTTGAAGAAACTGGTTCAAGGATTTGATCAAAAAATTGACGTGTTCCAGTGTGCTCGCTTCTAACACCGTGGTAAAAGATCTGCTCTGACAAGCCAGGGGATGGGGCCGGTACATAGCTGGATTTCAGCGGTTGCTCGTCCCGGCAGGACCCAACAAGAATCCTTGACATGACAAGCGATATTATATAACCGATTAAGGCAAATCATTCCGCCCACGGTTGTCATTATTTTGAACATCCTAGTGGCACGAACCAGTTTTAACTCGGCTGCGAGGTTAGGCGACAGCCACTAACCCAATCTGATCGCGGAGAACTTGGGTCCATGGATCGGCGAACTTTTCTAAAAATTGTCGGTATGGGAAGCGTGTCAATGGCGGTCGGCTGCACTCCCGATCCTTACAATGCCCCCAGACCGGAAAAACACCTGTTTTCTTTGATTCACGCCCCGGAGGATATGGTTACGGGTCGGGCCAGCTGGTATGCAACCACCTGCCGGGAATGCCCTGCCGGCTGTGGGATGCTGGCCGGCAACCGGGAAGGCCGGGTGATCAAGGTCGAAGGAAACCCTCTTCATCCGGTGAATCGCGGAAAGCTCTGTATGCGGGGCCAGGCGAGCCTGCAGGGCATCTTCAATCCGGACCGGATTCGCAGCCCCCTTCTCAAAAGTGAGGGCGGCTGGCGCACAATCTCCTATGCCGAGGCCGAACGGCTGCTATTGGAGAAGACAGCACAAGCTGCCGGTTCCGGAGATAACCGGGTCCGAATGGTAACCGAGGTGGTCGGCGACACCCTGCTGCAACTTTGCACCGATTCGCTTGCCCAATGGAAATCCGCTCCACCGTTGGTCTTTGAGCCGTTTGCGTACGAGTCTTTGAAAACGGCCAACGAACTTGCTTTCGGCGTCAAGGGTCTTGCTTCCTACCGTCTGGAAGAGGCGGATCTGCTGGTGGCATTCGGCGCCGATTTTCTGGAAACCTGGCTGTCACCAGTGGAGTATGCCCGCAAATTCAAGCAGATGCATGCGCTGCGCGATGGGCGGAAAGGTCGCTTTATTTTCATCAGCCCATACGAGTCGCTGACCGGCACCAATGCGGATCTGTGGCTGGACTGCCGGCCCGGCAGTGAAGCCATCGTGCTACTTGGGCTGATTCGAGAGGCCCTGAAGCGCGGTCGGCCGACCGGATTCAGCCGCAAATTGCGTTATCAGCTGCAAAACTCCGCTTCTGCATACAACAAAGAAAAGGTCTCTCAGCTTTCGGGCATATCGATCCAAGATTTCGAGCGTGTCGCCGAGGCATTGAGACGGGCCAGCCGGCCGCTGGTCTTGGGAACGGGGCTCGGCAACGGTGGCCCCAACTCCTTGCAGACCAACGTGGCCGTCAACCTGCTGAACGTGATCCTGGATCCGGATCTTTCACTTTTCGACTTCGAGCAGCGCCATCGGGTTGAAGTGGCCGCATCGCTTGCCGAGGTGAAGCAAACTTTCCGCAAGCTCCAGGACGCGCCGCCGGATCTTTTGCTGCTCAACAATGTCAATCCGGTATTTTCGCTTGCCGACGGTGGGAAAATCGAAGAGATCATTCAAAATCCAGCCATATTCACGGTCTCATTCAGCAACTTCATGGACGAAACCTCCGCCAAAGCGGATCTGGTTTTTCCGGTCCGACTGGCGCTGGAAAGCTGGGACGAATACAGCGGCAAACAGGCAATGGTCTCCACCCTGCAACCGGCCATGGGCCGGTTGACCGAAGCCCCCATGCTCGGTGATTTGCTGTTGCGGGCGGCTGGCGGGGAGAAGAAACCGACCGGCGGTTACAAAGGACATCTGGTAGCCCGGATGCTTTCCAGGGGCGATATCAGTGGGGAATTAGACTGGCTCAAGGCCGTTCAACACGGTGGCATCCACCAGCCGCCCGCACCGAAGAGATACAAAGGCAGAGCCGGAGGGCCGACCGCTGAAAAAATTCAGGAGCTATTCTCCGCGCTGGAAAAACCGCAGTCCTCGGACTTGGTTTTTGCCGCTGCACCGAGCCTGCGGTTTTTTGACGGACGCGGGGCCAACCGGCCCTGGTTGTGTGAAATCCCCGACCCGATCACCCGGGTGGCCTGGCAGACGCCGGTGTTGATGCATCCAGACACCCTTAAGCAACATGGCTTGAATCACGGCGCGTCGATACAAATCAAAACCGACCGGGGGGAGCTGTCGGCACCGGTGTACCAGACCCATAGCGTGCGTCCCGGTATGCTGGTAATGGGCATCGGGCAGGGCCACACGGCCTATGGTCGGTACGCCGAGGGCATGGGGAAGAATCCCCTGCGGCTGCTGCCCCCGGATACGGACCCCAGGACAGGCGGACCGCGCTTTTTCACCGGCGAGGTTCAGCTGGCTAAAAGCGTCCATAAAGTAAAATTGGCCTCCACCGATGGCAGCCGCAGTCAACAGGGCCGGAAAATCGCTCTCACCATTGGATTGGACTCGCTGGAGGATCTGAAAAAGCGAAAGCTCTCGGGTTTGACCATGTCGGATTTTCCGCTGGTGCTGCCCCTGCCGGAAGGATACGATTCCAAGCGCGATTTTTACAAGCCTCACGACCACGTTGGATACCGGTGGGCCATGGTGGTGGATATGGACCGCTGCATCGGCTGCGGGGCCTGCGCTGCAGGGTGTTATGCGGAGAACAACATCGGTCTCGTCGGGGAGAAACGCGTAGCACAGGGCAGAGAGATGGCCTGGCTCAGCGTGGAACGCTACGAAGATCAAGGTGATGCGAAGAAGCTCATCTTTCTGCCGCTGATGTGCCAGCACTGCGACAACGCACCCTGTGAGTCGGTGTGCCCGGTCTATGCGCCCCATCACAACAAAGAGGGCATGAACAACCAGATTTACAACCGCTGTATCGGCACCCGTTATTGCTCCCAGAACTGCCCGTATAAAGTCCGGCGCTTCAACTGGTTCAGCTGGAAATGGCCCGAGCCGCTTGAACTGCAGCTTAATCCAAACGTCACCGTGCGCGCCAAAGGGGTCATGGAAAAGTGTTCCTTCTGTGTGCAGCGAATCAAGGACGCTCACAACAAATCCAAAAATGAAGACCGAAAAATTCGTGACGGTGAAATCATACCGGCCTGCGTGCAGACCTGTCCGACCGAGGCACTGTCGTTCGGCAACCTGATGGATCCAAACAGCCGGGTGCGCAAACTGGCAGCAGATCCGCGCGCTTATCAGATTATGGGATACCTGAACACCAAGCCGGCGGTGTTCTACATGAAGAAGGTGACCCAGCAGGTGTAGCCGATCGGTTGAGTCGGTTCGGTCCGTCGGGTTTGTGCCGACTCTCTTAGCCGAACCGGCAAAACTTACGCAACAGACCCAGCCGACGAAACGGGAAACTATCGATGACCGAATTGACCTTTTCGAAAATTGACCAGACGGTTTTGGACACCCTGCGGCCCGCATCCGGGCGGTACTGGCTTGTCGTTTTCCTGCTGGCTCTCGGTATTATGATCGGGGCCTCCTGCTGGCTCTATCAGATCTTCACCGGGATCGGTGTGGCCGGCATGAACATCCCGGTCGCCTGGGGGACTTATCTGATCAACTTCGTCTTCTGGGTCGGTATCGCCCATTCCGGCACGCTCATATCCGCCATTCTGCACCTGTTCCGAGCCGGCTGGCGCAATCCCATCGCCCGGGCGGCCGAAACGATGACAGTCTTTGCGGTCTGCACTGCCGGTCTATTTCCATTTATCCATTTAGGAAGGGTCTGGCTGGTGTACTACATGCTGCCGATTCCCACCCAGCGGACCCTGTGGCCCAACTTTCAGTCGCCGCTGATGTTCGATGTGGTGGCCATCAGCACCTACCTGACCGTCAGTTCGCTGTTCTGGTATACCGGCATGCTGCCGGATCTCGCCAGGATTAGGGACACGGCCGAAGGTGTTCGCAAAAAGATTTTTACGGCCCTGTCTTTGGGCTGGACCGGCGAACACGAGCAGTGGCGGCACTATACCCGTATCTACCTGTTCTTTGCGGCACTGGCCACCCCGCTGGTCATTTCCGTGCACAGCGTCGTATCCTGGGATTTTGCGCTGGGCATCGTTCCCGGTTGGCACACGACCATCTTTGCTCCGTATTTTGTTGCCGGCGCCATTCACTCCGGCCTGGCCATGGTGCTGACGCTGATGATCCCGCTGCGAAAAATCTTCAGTTACGAAAAGATCATCACCGTGCACGTGCTGGAGAGCGTAGCCAAAACCATCATTTTCACCGGCCTGATCGTGGGATTTGCTTACGGGACGGAATATTTTATCGCCTGGTACAGCCACAATATGGTGGAGATGGACACCTTCAGCTGGCGGGCCACCGGCGATTATGCCTATGGGTTCTGGATCATGGTGGTTTGCAACACAATGGTACCACTTTTGTTTTTCTTTAAAAAAATCCGCACCTCCATTGCCTGGCTGTTTGGCATATCGATTATTGTCAACATCGGAATGTGGTTTGAGCGCTTTGTGATTATCATCGGCAGCGTCGGGCACGATTTTCTACCCAACGCCTGGGGCCTGTACGCTCCTACGCTGGTAGAAATGGGGATTATGCTCGGCAGCTTCTCTCTTTTCTTTTTTCTCTTTGTGCTCTTTGTCAAGCACCTGCCGTCTGTATCGATGACCGAGATGAAGGAATCCGTTGCCGAAGGAGAGGGTCATGGCCACTAAATACGTCATGGGGCTGTTCAAGCAGGAGGATCAAGCGGTGGCTGCCATCGGTGAGCTGAAAGAATCTGCCTGGCCGCTGCACCGAACCCACAGCCCGATTCCCAGCCACAAGATATCCACTGCCCTCGGTTTGAAAGACAGCCGAGTCGGCTGGTTTACTCTCTGCGGGGGGATTCTGGGATTTTTTACCGGCTTTGCGCTGGCCATATTCACCGCACTGCGCTGGGAGCTGATCGTCAGCGGCAAGCCGGTTGTCGCCCTGGTCCCGTTTATCATCGTGGGGTTCGAATTTACCATTCTGTTTGCCATCTTCGGAAATCTGATCGGTATGCTGGTGCTCTCACGGCTGTCCCGGCCGGAGAATCTTGAAAATTACGATCCCCGTTGCTCGGGTGAACTTTTCGGCATCTTATCCTCCTGCAGCGATGAAGAAAAGGAGGGTCTGTCGACGCTTTTTGCCCGCAACGGCGGCGAAACCAGGGAGTTCGAATGACCGACAACATGCAAACCGACAAAGAAAATACCACCATGGACACGAGAAAGTTATGGCTGCTGATCGCAGCGCTGGTCGTGATCGGTTTCGGTACCTTCGCTTACAACATCGCAAGCGGTCATCCGGAAAGGGCCTGGCAGGCATACTTGATCAACTTTTTACTCTGGTCTGCCATCGCCCAGGGCGGGCTGCTCTTTTCGACCCTCATGACCACAACGCGGGCTCGCTGGAGTGGTCCGCTGTCGGGATTGTCGGCGGCATTTGCCGGATTCTTCCCGATTTCCTTCATCCTGTTTCTGGTCCTTTTTCTGGGTTCCACTTACATATTCCCCTGGTCGCACGGCCATGACCTGCACGGCAAAGAGATCTGGCTCAATGTACCTTTTTTGTTTGCCCGGGACTGTATCGGTCTGCTGGTTCTTTACGGCCTGGGCTTTGTCTACCTTTACTACGCGCTGCAGCTGAAAATAGAAGCAAGGGATGCTTCTGGTTTTCTGCGATCGGTGTTCAACCGCCTGCGCGGAGAACTGCCGCCGGACATGGACAAAGTCAGAAAGCGGGTGGGTCTTTTCAGCATCCTTTATATGCTGGCCTTTGCTCTGGTGGTTTCGCTAATCGGCTACGACCTGGTGATGGCCGCCGATCCTCACTGGATATCGACCCTGTTTGGCGCTTACACCTTCATCAAAGCTATTTATCTTGGGTTGGGTGGGCTCATCATACTCGCGGCATTGTTGCACCTCAACTCACAAAGCGGCTTCCAACTGCCGGCATCCAATTTCCACGACATCGGCAAACTCTTCTTTGCCTTCTGCCTGATGTGGGCCGATTTTTTCTATGTTCAGCTGGTGGTCATCTGGTACGGAAACATTCCCGAAGAGACCGCCTATGTGATCGAGCGGATTATGATGGTGCCCTGGCGGAACCTGGCTGTGGGTGTATTTCTCATATGCTTTGTGCTGCCCTTTTTTATCCTGCTGAACAAGAAGGTGAAGATGATGCCGGCGGCCATGATCGTTATCTGTTCGGTGGTGATTGTCGGCATCTGGTTTGAACACCTGTTGCTGCTGGCGCCTTCGTTGAGTCACTCTGCCGGGGGACTGCCGCTGGGGTTTAGCGATATCCTGATCAGTCTCGGTTTTCTCGGCCTGATGCTGTCGGCCATCGCTGTCGCCTTCAAGCAGTTTCCTGAGCTGGTGCGGGTTGAACAAGGGGAGGTGGGCTGATGGAAATCCTGATCCTCACAATAGCGCTCACCGTTTTGGCGATCGCAACGGCTATTTTAGCCTTCCGATATCGCAGCTGGTTATCCGGCAACCGGGGACCGTTGCTGCTCAGCGCTGCAGCCGTTTTTTTTGTGCTGGCATTTCTGGTGCTCTTTTACCGGACTCCCGGCACCGATATCGGTGTCGAGCAGCCCATCCCGTTCAGCCACCGGGTTCACGCGGGCGTTAAAAATATTCAGTGCAGATACTGCCATCCATACGTGGACTATTCGAATAATCCCGGCCTGCCGCCGGTCGAGAAATGTTTGCACTGCCACAATTATATCATCGCAAACCACCCCTGGATTAAAGAAGAACACCGTTATTACAATACACGGACACCGACGCCCTGGCGAAAGGCCAATTACCTGGCCGAGCACGTATTGTTCAATCACCAGCGCCACATCCGAAGGAACCTGGCCTGCAAAGAGTGCCACGGCCAGGTGGAGAGAATGGATCGGATCCGGGGGAAGTATTTTTACATGCAGTTTTGCATTCAGTGCCACCGGCGGTTGAATGCCAACCTGGGCTGCTGGTTGGCTTGCCACAGCTGATCTGCGTCAACGGCTGCGAGCTGCCGCATTGAAAAAGTTGGTTTCGGTTTGCGCTTTCTTACTCATCGAGGTGTTAGACCGATCTGATGCGAAAGGAAGAACTATTTGATGGCTTCTACCGCCAACGAACAAGCGCCAAGCTACCCGACAGCCATTGCGTTTTGTCTGACATCGACGATCTGGTTTGCCGCCGCCACGTCGTTCGGCATGATAGCTGCCGGTTACCTGTTTGCCCCGGATTTTCTGGCCAACATCGGGTGGCTGCATTTCGGCAAGGCGCGGCCCATCCACGTCAACCTGGTCCTGTTCGGCTTCGTAACGCCGGGGCTTCTGGCTGCCGGTTTTTACATGATTCCAAAACTGCTGCGGACAGAGCTGTTCAGCGAAAAGCTGGGAGTGTTTACGGCTGTACTCTGGAATGTGACCATGCTGTGTGCCATTGTCGGAATCGGTGCCGGTTACTCCCAGGGTAGAGAGTATGCCGAGCTGCCGTGGACCGTGGATCTCATGATCGTGGTTCTGTTTGTCCTGGTCATATTCAATATCCTGATGACCATCCGCCAGCGCAAAGAATCGATCCTGTATGTCTCGGTCTGGTATATTACCGCGGCCGTGGTGCTGACCGGCACCACCTACGGTATCGGAAACGTGATCTGGAAACCCGACACCGGGGCCCTGCTCGGCATACCGGATGCGATCCTGCTCTGGTTTTACGGGCACAACATCTTCGGTCTGCTGCTCACGCCCATGGGACTGGCGGTGGCCTACTACGTGCTGCCCATCGCCACGCGCAGCCCGCTTTACAGCCACACCCTGTCACTGATCGGTTTCTGGTCCCTGATCGTTGTCTATACGCACATCGGCACCCACCACCTGTTGCAAGTACCGGTACCGACCTATCTGAAGGTGATCGCCATCGTCGACAGTGTGGCCATGGTCATTCCGGTCATGGTGGTGCTGATCAACCTGTGGTTTACCGTCAAGGGGAAATGGGCGGAGATCCACCAGGACATCGGTGCCAAGTTTGTCTTTGCCGGAACGATCTACTACTTTTTCGTCAATATCCAGGGGTCGATGATGTCGCTGCCCGTCGTTCAGCGGGTGACGCATTTCAACAACTGGGTGGTCGGTCACGCCCACATCGGTGTGCTGGGATTTGCCGGCGTGACTGCCCTGGGGGGTATCTATTTTCTGCTCCCGAGAATCACCGGCAAGCCGATCTACAGCCGGTTTCTGGCCGATCTGCAGTACTGGCTGGTGCTGATCGGCATCACCGGATTCGCTATTGTGCTCACCATCGTCGGCCTAATCCAGGGTCAGGCCTGGATCAACGGTGAGACCATTTACCGCGTTCTGCCGCAAATCCAGCCTTACTACATAGCGCGTGCATCCCTGGGCATCACCATTATGCTCGGGGCCTACATCGGAGCATATAATATTATTCGAAGCATTTTCTTCAATCCAGGAGCGACTGCAAAATGAAAATGACGCTTACGGCCATCGTGGCCGGTGCGCTGTCGATACTTGCACTGATTATTTTCATCATGGTTTTTCTGCCTTACGCCCAGCAGGACACCACGCCGTCGAATATCTGGCGGGATCGCACGCAGGTGGAAGCGGCCGGCCGGAAGATTTATATCGCCAACGGATGCGTATATTGCCACAGCCAATCCATTCGGGCCATCGACTGGGGGTTTGGCGGTGAGCGGATAGCCCAGGCCGGAGATTACGTGGGCGACGAACCGATCCTGCTCGGATCCGCGAGAACCGGTGTCGATCTTTCCCAGGAGGGAGGCGAACATCCGGACGACTGGCATGTCGCGCATTTCGTAAATCCGCGGTATACTCGACCCAGCTCGATCATGCCACCGTTCAAATGGCTGGGAATAAAAGAAATTCTTACCCTGACCCAGTACGTTCAATCGCTGGGATTCAAGCAGGCCGACATCCGCATGAAGAGGCAGCGGCACTGGAAGCGACAGGCCATTGAAGCCTATGAAGCCGGGCCCGACGTGAATGCCAGATGGCTGGCCGAGCAAGTTCCCGAAGGATGGCGCAACATTCCCAATCCGTATCCAACGACTCCGGCGGGTCTGCAGCGCGGACACAAAATCTACCAGGAGTTTTGCCTCGGATGTCACGGGCCCATCGGCGACGGCATGGGTCCGGCACAACCGTGGATATACCCACCGCCGCTGAACTTTACGATTTTAAAAGGCAGAGAGATATCCGGTGGTATAATCTACTACCAGCTCATGAACGGAATTACCGGAACGGCCATGCCTTATTTCAAGCGGGAACTGGAATCGCAGAAAATCTGGGAAGTTGGCGACTACGTCGCCGTCTACTTTATCAACCAGAGCGATGCCAATACCGACCCGCGCGGCATCGACGCCGCGTGGGAGCCGTATCTGGAATTTGAACCCGAATAGGGCTCGGGATGTATTTCCCTTACTTAATTGCGTATATGCTGGCCGGATTTGTCATCAGCCTGATCACTTTTGTGTGGGCGCTGAATGCCGGTCAATTTAAAGACCAACAGCGGGCCCGTTATCTGCCGTTGCAGGGAGAGACCGGACCGGCATCGGCCAGACCGTCGCGGTTTTATCGCTTCAAGATAATTATTTTGTTTACATTGGCCTGTTCGGGGCTGGTGAGCACCGCCGTGGTGATTGTCCTCATCGTTTTGCAAAACCCTTGATGGTTTGACGCGAATCCGGATGGTACGCCATCCGATCATCGGTGGCATTTCCAACGCAGGAGAGGTCGAATATGCGATTTTTTGAACTGCTGAACGTTCAACATTTCGTTTTGTATCTGTTCCCGGCGGTTGCCTTTTGCATCGTTTTCGCTGTGGGGCTGGCTTTTTACCATTTTAAGGGAAAAGAATCGGCCGAAAGAGAAAAGCAGATCATTGAATCGTTTCCCGGCGGTATCGAGGGCCGCAACGCGCCTTTCCCGCTGGTGCTGATTCTGATCATAGCCGGCACCGTGATCTGGAGCCTGGCGTACATCATTCTAAACGGTGTGTTGGGAGTCAAGATATGATGGAAGAATCGGGGCATGAAGGTTCGGCAGGCAAAACTTTGATCGTCGTGATTCTGCTGCTGCTGCTCGTTGGTTTTCAGGGGGCCTTGTCCTACTTTCTGGTTGGAGACCGGGGGCAGCCGGACTGGGATTATCGTCCGGTAAAAGACGTGCCCGGTGAGTCGCCGTACGCCATGTATGAGTACTTTCCTTTTCCACAGCACGTCAGAGGCGATACCGCAGACTATCCGCCGCTGGATCAGAAGTGGGGCAAACCGTATGCCATTTATGATACCGCTGATTCTCCACAGCCCGTCGAGGGCGATGCGGATGACGAGTCGCCGTTGGCGGAGGGTTGGGATAAAACCATGTTTCCCGCACCGCAACAAAATGCTCTAAACAGCAGGTAGATAAATGAAAAAAGGGATTATTGTACTTTTGCTTGGAGGGTTCGTTTTTGTCGTGTATCAGGCTTTGATGTTCTACGACAACAATTTCCCCTATGGAAGAATGCGGGAAACACCCGCTGTAAGACCCTATGAAAAGCCGCTGCTGGTCATGGAGCCGGGAACGGTTCCGTTCAACGGCGGTGAAGCGCTCTATCGCGCCACAGATCCCCAGGATCTCGAGTCGCCATTGAAAAAGATCGACGCTGCGGTTCTCGACAATGGCAGGCAGGGGTATTTGACTTTCTGCGCCCAGTGTCACGGTCCTGACTACGATGGAAACGGCACTGTGGGGCAAAGCTTTGCACCGCTGCCCACGGACTTTAAGAGTCCCCGCATCCAAAAGGCCGCCGAGGGGTACTTGTTTAAACACATGAGCTACGGCGGCAAACGCGCACCGGCGCTGGCTACAACCATAACCGTTAAACGGCGCTGGGAAATCGTAGCTTTCATCAAGTCTCTCGGTACCCGGAAATAGAAAAAGCCGACCACGAAGGCACAAAGCACCCTGGAGAAAGATCGATTCAAACGCTTTGTGTCTTTTTGTCGGTCAACTACCTATGATGCCCCCCACAATTTGCGATCTGTGCGGTCTCAGCCTGCGCTTTGGAAGCTGTTCGCTGGAATCTTCCTGCAAGACGTATATTTTCTGCTGCCAGGGTTGCCGCCAGGTATTTCAGATGCTGGTGCAGGCCAGCGATTCCGGCGATCCGGCCCGGTTCAAGGAAACCGAACTCTTCCAACGCTGCCGGGAGATGGGAATTATCCCCGGATCCGAGGAGGAACTTCGGCAAAGAGCTTCACCAGATCAGTCGACAACCGGTTCTTCACACGCGGATCCTGCCGGCCCACCAGCCACTCCAATAGCAGACGCGCTTGCTTTGAATCTTCAGATCGAAGGCATGTGGTGCCCAGCCTGTGCCTGGGTGATCGACCAGGGCGTGAAGAAGATTCCCGGCGTTATCGATTCCTCCTGCAATTTTTCCACCGACCGGCTGCGTTGCCGCTACAGCCCTGTCATTACGTCCCCTGATCAAATCGTAGAATCGATCCGCAAGCTTGGCTACCGGGCTGCAGAGCCCGGGGAAGCTGGTAGCAAGAGGAAAGACCGCAGGGAGTTCATTCGTTTTGCCATTTCTGCTTTTTTGACCATGAACGTGATGATGCTCTCCTTCGCCCTTTACTCCGGGTTTTTCAGCGATCTTTCCACCGATTCGGTAGCAAAGCTTTCCTGGCCGATATTTATCATGGCTTCAGTGGTGATGATCTATGGCGGTCGCAACATTTTCCGTCGGGCGCTGACCGGCCTGTATTCCGCTGCAGCCAGCATGGAAGCACTGATCGCCGTGGGATCCGGCAGTGCCTATTTTTACGGCGTTTTCAATTTTTTTCAGGGGAACATTCATCTTTACTTCGACACCGCATCCATGTTGATCACGCTGGTCCTGCTGGGCAAGCTGCTGGAGCGCAACGCCAAGCAGCGGGTGCAGCAAGACCTGGAGACTTTTTTTTCCATTCGTCCCACCAAGGTCAGGATCTGCAGCCCCGGGTTTCCGGAGGGGCGCTACCAGGCGGCAGCCAGCCTTCAGCCCGGTGATATCTTCCAAATCGAAGAAGGAGAAATTCTGCCGGCCGACGGGCTCGTCGTAAACGGCAACGGCATGCTGGACGAGTCGGCCCTGACCGGCGAAGCCCGACCGTTACGCAAAGAAAGCGGTGAGCGCGTCCGGAGCGGCTCGCGCGTGCTGCAGGGAAATTTTCGCATCAAAGCCGAAGCGGTCGGCGCAGGGTCGGTGTTGGGGCTGATGATTCAGATCATGGAAGATGCGCTTAACCGCAAAACTCCGTTTGAGGCGAAAACCGATCGGATCCTTCGATGGTTCGTTCCGGCGATCATCTTACTGGCTGCCGGCACGGGTATTACGGGTCGGCTGATGGGGTTGTCGCTGGAAAGCGCCCTGCTTCGGGCGGTGACCGTCTGCGTCATTTCTTGCCCCTGTGCCCTGGGGGTAGCTATTCCTCTGGCTCGCGTGGCCGGGATTTCCGTCGCCAGTCGCTTCGGAATCCTGGTAAGGGAATTTTCTGCCTTTGAAATGGCCACCAGAGTCGATACATTTGTATTCGACAAGACCGGAACGCTCACGATGGGACAGTGGAAACTGCTCCGGGTGGAAACGCTGAGCGACTTTACGGCCGAGCAGGTTCTGGCCGTTGCCGCCGCTCTAGAGGCGACCTCAGATCATCAGGTGGCCACGGAAATCAAACGGCGGGCTCACCGGAAGCAGCTGCCACCGATGCCGGTCAGCGAAGCTCACGTCCGCAACTCAGGGGTTATCGGCCGGTACAATGGAGATGAAGTTAAAATCGGCTCCCGGGGATTTCTGCAGCGGGAAATCGAAGCTTCTCCGCCGATTTCAAACACGGCGCAGCCTCACCCGGAGGATCCGATCTCGGTGGTGTACATGAGTTACGGCGGTAAGCTTTGTGCACTGCTGGTGTTCGGCGATGAAATTCGGGCAACGGCCAAAGACACCGTTGCATCTCTATCGAAGGAAAAGTATCGTATTTGCCTGGTTTCCGGAGACGGCGCTGCCGCCACCCGCTATGTTGCAGAATCCCTAAACATCCCGGAGTATCGCGGCGAACAACTGCCCTGGGAGAAAGCAAGCACCATCGAGGATTTGCGCAACAGCAACCGGTGCGTATCCATGGTCGGCGACGGGGTAAACGATGCGCCGGCGCTGGCTAAAGCCGACCTGGCTATCGCGGTCCATTCCGGCAGCCCGCTTGGCAAAGAGGTGGCCGGCATTACCTTGATGCGCGGCGAACCTTCACAGATCCTTGATTTTCTCACACTGGCCCAAAAGACCCACCGCAAAGTACAGCAGAATCTCTGGTGCGCTTTTTTTTACAACGTGATCAGCATACCGGTTGCCATGAGCGGTCTGTTGAACCCCCTGGTGGCCGTTAGCGCCATGCTGCTCAGCAGTTTGAGCGTAATCGGAAATACCCTCTTGCTCACACGCAGCAGTAAGGAAGCCGGCTGCTGAGCGTGAGACCTACCAACATTCGGTCGAAGGGCTCTTTCGAAGCCAATTTTTCCTTGTCAAGCCGGCGGTTTCGGGGTTGCTTGAACTACGATGAGTGTGTTACAATGTATATCAAACACAGTATTCTATTCGCATCACCCGATCAGGTTCTGTCCCGGATCAACGCAGCATGCAGTTGATCTGATTTTTAACTGTGATTATTATGTATGCAGAGATGCTACCGTTCAGGGTGAGACTGCCGGAAAACGATTTCACCCCACTTCAGTGAAACCTGCCATCGCTCTGCACGCTCTGTATTGGTGAGGGACAGAAACTTTTCTTCAAATTGCGGTTGATTCCATTTCTTTGCAGACCGGGACCCAAAGCCCGCATGTCTTATCGACACGATAGCGGCAGGATGCAAAAGTTGGAATCCTTGAAACAACAGCTCACAGGCGGGAGGAAACATGACAGACGCAAACCTTCGGTCCCTTCAACATCACCTTGTCGAGGTAAAAGAAGGCAAACGTGTATTTGAGAACGCCTTTCAGGGCGTTGCGCGGATGGTATTGGAAAGCGAGATTGACAAGGTGATCGTCAATGGCAAAACTACGTATGATTTCAGCATCTTCCGCAATGGCAAGAAGCACGTTATCGGCATGTATGATGAAATCAACAGTTTTGTTTCCTATGTCAAGGATGCCTCCGAACGGGGTTCGTCTTCCGAAATGGCTTTCGTGCTGGTCGGAGAGCCCGGAAACGGGAAAACTTTTTTTGTGGAATATCTCTGCGCGAAGTATCGAGAGTTTCTCGCTCTGAAAGAAAACCGCAAATACACCTTCCGCTTCAACCACATTGACCGTCTGGAGAGCTACGGGAGCATCCGCAGCATTGAATCCCAAACGTATGAAGATCCGGCAATTCTGGCCATGAACCTGTTTGAAAGCCAGGATGAGAGCAGACAATGGCTTGCCAGCCAGGTTGGTTTTTCAGAAGACGAGATCGAACAGCTCTACGAGAATTACCGGCCCCTGGGTGCCTGCAGCGGGTATATTTGGAACGACATTCGAGCGCATACCGATGGCAATATCGATAGCATGCTAGAATCTATCGAAATCGTACCGGTACCCCTGACCGAAAGTCTTGGTACGGTTACGGGCAAGTATCCGGCCAAAGACAAAATCACCTCATCGGCCGTTGATCTGCTCGGAGAAGAGTCGATACAGCGTTTGCTGCACATTTCGGACACCAACAATCCGTACCGCTTTGACCTGAGAAGAGGGGCCCTGGCCCGGGTGGCCGGAGGCGGTATTCATTTCAGCGACGAAATCTATAAAAACAAAAAGGATCTGGTACAGGTTTACCTGGGCGTCATTCAGAACCGCAATATCGAAATAGACGGGTACAAATGGCCGATTGACACACTGATCATCGCCACCAGCAACAACTCGGAGTTTCACCGGTTTCTGGCCGAAAAAGAAGAGGCCCCGATCGTTGACCGCTGCAGAATCTGCTACGTTTCTCACAACACCAACTACAAATTGCAGAAGCAACTGACCCAGTATGCCATCGGAAATGAAACCCGCACGACCCTCAATCGCGAGTTCCTGCATCAGGATCCGAACCTGAATTACTCCGCATCCGTGGCGGCCGTGCTGACCCGTTTGCCGCGCAGCGAAAAACTCACGCCGGTGGAAACAATGAAGTTGGCCGCTGGTGAAGTGGCCGGTGAGAAGAGTATCAAAACCCTTGCCGAGGTCATCGATATCCTCAATCAAGATCCGGAGATCATCAACCGCTTCGGACAAAAAGGACTCGGCCAGCGCAATCTGGGGCGTGCCATTCAGCTTTTGATCGAAAGCTCCGAGACCAATGAGGGCAAATGCATGTTCGCCTATGACGTGTCGAAGGCCCTGGAGCGGGTGATCCTGGACTACGTCACCGAAGCCAACGATCGCGCCAAGTACCTGGAGGATTTGAAAACGGCCAAGGGGTTGTACCGCGAGCGGATCATGACGGAGATGTTCAATGCCTACATGGACGAACCGTTAGCCATTCGCAAAGACGTGATGAACTACGTCAATATGATTATCGGAATCGATGCCGAGAACCTGGGTGCGGATAAGATGTGGAAATACAAAGATCCCCAGACAGGCGAACTCAAAGCACTGAAAATCGACGAACGCTTTATCAACAGTATCGAGGAGCGGCTGGGTCTTAAAACCGCCGAACAACGGGAAACTTTTCGGACATCCATCCGCAAGATTTACGGGCAGAAGATCTCTGTCGAGCCGGACTACGATTTCATGGACAACCTGGAGCTGGTCAAAGCGGTAACCGATGTACGCTTGAAATCGGATATCGCCGGTGCCGGCAGCCTGATCGGTGCGCTGGCTAACCGGACCAATGAAGAGAACCAGAAACTCTACGACCGCATGGTAGATACCATGCTGAACAAGTTGGGGTATTGCCGGACTTGCGCGCAGAAGACCATCGAGTACTTCTGTACGCAAGAAGACGAAAACTAAAGCGGTTTCAAATCATCATCTCTCGCCCGATGGCGGCGTTATTTCACGAATCGAAATGCTCACGTACTTGCGTGTACGCTCCGCTTTCAATCCGCGAAATGCCTTGCCATCGGACGCGACCTAACGCTTTCAAGCCCCTTTAGCTTCGCCTGACCTGAGGCCTCGATTCCATTTCCGCTTATGTTCAAAAATATGATCCACCACAGAAAAACGACAGCATGAAAGACAGCCGATTCGACATATACGAAAATTTGAAGGCGGACGGTCTCACGACCGAGCAGGAGAAGATCATCCGTGAGGAGCTGGAGGATGACCGCCAGCATGTGCTGCCGGGAGACAGGCAGGATTCGGAGGCAGAGGACTGCTTTCTGCGGTGGGTGCCGGAGACGATTTACGAATTCTACGACCTGATTCACCTGCAGGCAATGAGCGCGATGCAAAGCGGATATACCGCTACCGCGCGGTCGATCGACGAGCTGCTGGAGCGAGACCAACAGAGGGAGAGCGACGGTTTTCCCCGCAAGATCAATGTGGGTCGGCTGATCAAGCCGGGCAAGGGCGGAAAAACCAAAATTGTCATCGTTCCCACCACCGTCGAAGAAAAATTCATGCACGATCCGTCCTTTCGAACCGACGAAAACGGAGAAGGACAATCTTCGGGCGGAACCGGAGAAGGCGAAGAAGGCGAAGTGATCGGAGAACAACCGGTACGACCGGAGGGCGAGACCGGCAGTGGCCCCGGTGAAGGGGAAGGCGGCCCTCACGAGCTGGAATCGAACGCCTATGATCTGGGCCGGATCCTCACCGAACAGTTTAAACTGCCGAATCTCAAGGAGAAGGGCAAGAAGCGATCGTTGACGCGCTATACCTATGATTTGACGGACAGACATCGCGGCTTCGGTCAGGTTCTCGATAAAAAAGCCACGCTGCGCCGCATCCTCGAGACCAACATCCACCTCGGCAACGTACCGGATGTCGATCGTATCAATCCGAGCGATTTTCTGGTTTCACCCGGTGATCGAATTTTTCGGATTTTATCCAGAGAAAAAGATTACGAATCCCAGGCCATGATTTTCTTCGTGCGAGATTACTCCGGGTCGATGGCCGGGAAGGCAACCGAAATGGTGGTCGCCCAGCACGTGCTGATTTACAGCTGGCTGCTTTACCAGTATGCCATGCAGGTGGAGACCCGCTTTATACTTCACGATACCGAGGCCAAGGAGGTGCCGGATTTTTATACCTACTACAACTCATCGGTAGCCGGCGGAACCCAGGTGGCATCCGCCTACCGGCTGGTTAACGAAATCATAGAAAAAGAAAACCTCGTTCGGGAATACAACATTTACGTTTTCCATGGCACGGACGGTGACGACTGGGACACCGATGGCAAAGAGGCCATTCCAGAGCTGAAAAAAATGCTGGAGTATGCCAGCCGGGTCGGTATTACCATTGCCGAGCATTCCTACCGGGCCGGCAAGAACAGCGAAGTGGAGAAATACGTCAAAAATTCCAAACTGCTGGAAGAAAAACCCAAGTTGATCCGGCTGGATGTGATCGGTGAGGATGCCGGCGAGCAGCGATTAATCGAAGGGATCAAGAAGTTGATATCAGAGTGAGTGCGGCTGCGATCTGCCCGCCCTGGCCGCTGCACACAAGCATATACGCTTTTACAGTGAAAATGGAACTCGTCGACCAACATACCAAAGAAATTATGGAGGGATGCAAGGAGCGCGCCCTGGAGGCCGGGCTGCGCTTCGAGAACGAATCGCTCGAATACATCGTCACCAATCGGGACTTGCTGGAGCTTACACCCAAAGTTATGATTCCAACGCTCTACGATTACTGGGTTCACGACGTGGAGGTGCTCAAGGAAAAGGGACGCTACGAACTCTACCCCAGCAATCCTTACGAAACAGTGATCAACACCCGCCCGGCGATCTCTTACTACAACGACAACAACCCGGACTGGATGAACGTAATGATATTCTACCATGTTCTGGGACACATCGATTTCTTTCAGAACAATCTTTACTTCCGTCACACCTGGGATTACGATTTCAACGGGCGGGCGCTTTCCGACAAACGCCTGATTGCCGCGCTGCGTTCGGAGAAAGGCCGCTGGGTGGACTACATCATTGAATTCTCCAGGGGAATCGACAACCTGGTCGGGTACCATCGCGAACTCTCCGGACTCGATCCTCCGCCGACCAGCGATGGGTCTGCGCGGATCAATTACTATTTCGACGTTTTCCTGCAGGATACCCAAAAAGTCAACATCAGTGAATACATAAAGGAAATAGAACGGTATAATCAGTGTATGCGCGAGGAGAGCGAAAACGGAGAAAAAACTTTTTTTTCGGAAGTGCGGAAAAAATATCCGGAGTTCGACTCTTTGTACAGCAAAAGCCTGAAAGAGAAGCGCAATGGGCGTCCGGATCTTTTTCAATACCTGCTGGAGAACTCCGAGTTTTTACAAAAAGAAGATAACGTGTGGATGAAATCCATCATGGAAGTGGTGCGCAACACATCTGTTTTTTTGCAGCCCCAAATCCGCACAAAGATAATGAATGAAGGGTGGGCCAGCTACTGGCACGAAAAACTATTTTTAGAGGATGATCGGATCAAAGGACATGAAGTCGATTTCGCCCGAACCCACGCCGGGGTCACATCACTGCCGCGTGTCGGACTAAACCCGTATGCACTGGGTTTGCGAATGTTTTACTTCATTGAAGAACTAGGCGATACCGGCCGTTACTCCACGGAATACAGACGACTGTCGGATACCGCGCAACGCAAAGCCTACGACAATCACAGCCAAAAAGGGCAGGAATTTATCTTCAAGGTGCGCGAAAACCTTTGTGACTTCACCTTCATCAACACATTTGTCGATCAAGACTTTGTCAGCCAAAACAAGCTGTTCGTGGCCGGGAAACGGCTGAATAAGGAAAAAATGGTCTGGGAGTATTACGTCAAAAGCCGCAAGGCAGAGGATTACCGTCAAATGCTGATGGACGGATTGTACCATCCGCCGCACATCGAAATTTATGAAAAAAAAGATGCCGACGGCGTTCTTTACCTCGTCCATCATTTTGAAGACAAACCGCTGGTAAAAGAGTTTGTTGCCAACACAATGCTCGGTATCGAATACTTATGGGGCAATCCGGTCCAGCTGGAAACCAGCGAGGTTATAACCAGCGCTTCGGAAACCTCGGGCAGCAGCGCTGCCGGCGCAATGCAAGAGGTGCTAAAGCCATCGGATTTCAAATGGGAACGGGTTGTTTACACTATGAAAAACCGTGAACTCAGCCGACAGGTGATGGCCCAGGAGAAATAAGCAGCGCGGGTATATTCAAATTCGGCCATACGCTGCGCACAGGGGGGAATTTATGTCTGGCACGTTGAAACCAGTGAACGATCCAAGCGAGGAGTCCCAGGAAGCGGATCCGGATCTGGCAAGCATCGATAACGATTCAAGCGAAAAGTCCCAAGAAACGGATCTGGATCTTGCAAATATCGATGTCGCTATGAACAATTTCAACCTGACCAAAGCCGGTAAGGACCAGCGGGAGCTGATTGCATTCGAGGCGTTTCTCATGGAATTGACGGAGAAACCGTCTACGGTCATCCGCAACATCTTTCAGATGTTTTACGATATGGTCAAGCTTTACATCGGTGAGGGCCACGATGAGTATCTGGACGATCCGGAATCGATTAATTACATATCCTACGATTGCAGCAAGCTTTTTGTGGAGGGAAGCGATCACCCGTTTTTTGCGGATCGTCTTTTTGCCAACCGCCTGGTCGGCCTGGTGGAGGCCATGAAGCGCGGTGCGCAGCAGAACAAAATATACATTTTCAAGGGCCCGCACGGCTGTGGAAAGAGCACTTTTCTAAACAATTTACTGAAAAAGTTTGAAGAGTATGCCAACACCGAAGAAGGGCTGCGCTTCGAAACCGTCTGGCGGCTGGATTGCAAGCAATTGAAGGAATATCCGGATGGTCATAACATCGCTGTTCTCGACAACCTGCTGCAGCTGCAGGACAACTTAGACAAGGATCAATATGAACTGCTGAAAGCACAGAGCGCTCTGTGGGCCACCGATGATATCATTGAAGTCCCTTGCCCCAGTCATGACAACCCGATACTGATGATTCCCAAGGACTATCGACGGACTTTTTTCGACGATATGTTCAAAAACGACGAATTCAAATGGAAACTATACACTGAAAAAGAGTATGAGTGGGTGTTTCGCGATATTCCCTGCACCATTTGCAGCTCTTTGTATCAGGCACTGCTCGCCAGACTGAAAAGCCCACGCAAGGTGTTTGAAATGATCTGTGCCCGGCCGTATCGATTCGATCGCCGTCTGGGTGAAGGGATCAGCGTCTATAACCCGGGCGATAAACCGCTGCGAAACGGTACACTGAACAATCCAATCGTTCAAAGCCGGATCAATGCCTTCCTGCGCGACAGTAACCTGGTGAAGTACCTGTTTTCCCAATATGCCCGGACCAACAACGGCATCTATGCCCTCATGGATATCAAGACCCACAACACGGAGCGCTTGATCGAGCTGCACAATATCATCAGTGAAGGCCTGCACAAGGTGGAAGATATAGAGGAAAACGTCAACTCTCTTCTTCTGGCCGTGATGAATCCGGAAGATCAGAAAAACATCGAGGATTTTCAATCCTTCGAGGACCGCATCGAGTATATCAATATTCCTTATGTCATGGATTTGAACACGGAGGTGGAGATCTATCGCAATATATTCGGCAAGCACATAGATGAAAGCTTTCTCCCCCGCGTGCTGCACAATTTTGCACGTGTGATCATCTCCACCCGGTTGAACAAAAAGTCCGAAGCCATGCTGGAGTGGATCGATAAGCCGGAGAAGTACAGGCTTTACTGCGACGAAAACCTGCAGCTGCTCAAAATGGAGATCTACACCGGCTACATCCCGAAATGGCTCAGTGGTGAGGACCACAAACGACTGACCGCCAAACGCCGGCGACGGATAATTGCCGAATCAGAAACCGAAGGTGAACAAGGCATTTCGGGACGGGATTCCATCAAGATCTTCAACGAATTTTACTCCCCGTTCGCCAAGAGCAACAAGATGATCAATATGGCGCAACTTTGCAGCTTTTTCACCAAAGCACCTAAAGAGCTGAGTAAAATGATCCCGGAAGGATTTCTTGATTCTCTCCTGCGGATGTATGATTACACGATTTTGCAGGAGGTGAAAGAATCCCTCTATTACTACAACGAAGAGCAGATTTCACGGGATATTCAAAACTACCTGTTTGCCGTCAACTTTGAACCGGGATCGATCGAAACGTGTACATATACGGGAATGAAACTGGAAATATCCGAAGAATTTTTTGCAGGGATCGAACTGCGCCTGTTCGGACCGAAAGCAGCAGAATCCGAGCGGCGGTCGTTTCGCGAGGATACCCAGAAGGAGTACGCTTCCAAAACCCTTACTCAGGAAATCATGGTGGAGGGCAAGTCGATTACCGAGACAAACATATACGACGAGCTGCACGAGCGCTATGTCCACTACCTGAAAGAAAAGGTGCTGGATCCTTTTCTGGAAAATGAGAATTTCCGGCGGGCCATAAAGGACTATCGAGAAGAAGACTTTAAAGCTTACGACAAAAAGATTCGCGAAGACGTCAGCTACCTGATCCGCAATCTGTGCGACAATTTGAACTACACCGAACAGGGGGCGCAGGAGGTCTGCATCTATGTGATCGACAGCGACCTGGCACGCAAATTCACCGATTCCTAAATGGCTTGCCGATTCGATCGGCATTGCTGCACGCCGGTGCTTTCACGACAACTCGATGCCGCAGCACCCGCCGTCTTCGGGGCACGATGTTTGTTTTCCTTCATCAATGGCTCATCTGGGCCTTGAGACAATCGCAGTATTCCTCGAAAACAAAATACATGCATTTGGCAGCATGGCAGGATTTTTCATAGTAGCGACATTCCTGCTGCTTCTGGGCACTCTCGGCCGTACAGATGGACATGATCTCTTTTTTACAATAACTGGTTGTTGCTTCCTGCATAACAAGCACCTGCACTCCTTGCAGATTTCGGCGAGCAGCTGGCCCGCGCGAGGACGGCGGGAGCCCCTGCTCCTATATGTTATATTGGCACCGCTGCTGGATTCCTTTAATGAAAAAACCACACGATAGCGCAGGCATTGCGAAAGTCTGCCGGATGGAGATTCAGTATTGAACAGCTTTGTAAATGAAGTAAAATCCGACGATGATCATCAGCACTGCCCCGACCTTGTATATCAACTGCCGCGATCTCAGCCAGCCGATACCTGCCAGCCGTGATACAACCAGAAGGGCCGGAACCGTTCCGATTCCGAACGCACCCATGAGCACCATTCCGATCAACGCCCCCGCGGTCGGCGAGTCGGCTTCCATGCCGGCCCTGGCTGCGGCCAGCAAGGCGGTGTACACCGGCCCGCAAGGCAGCAAGCCGAGCAGCAAGCCAAGAGGAAGGTATGCAAGGGTTGATTGAAGGCGTGTCAATCGCTGAAATCCGCCCGAGACCAGCCTGCCGAAACGATCGCTGTCACCGAAAATCCGGCCCAGGGGGAGCCAGTCGCTCATCGCCAGCCCCATGATAACGATCAGGACACCGGCAAAAATCAGCACAATCTTCTGAATACCGGCGATGTTGGCGGTGATGGCCGTAAAGGAGCCGGTGGCACCCAAGATGGCGCCCAAAACGGCATAGGTGACCACCCGGCCTGCGTTATACAGTAGATGGGGGATCCAGGTGCTCTCGTTTTTTCGGCCCAGCGACAGCGACACTACGATCGGACCGCACATGCCGATGCAGTGCCCAAATCCGACGGCAAACCCGGTGGAAAAGTAAAAGATTAACAGTGTCTCAGTAGATGACATCGAAAACGAACCTCACCGCACCCACATCCGGCAGCGTTACGGTCGCCTGCCAGATTTTTCTGCCGCTCGGACATCGGACAATGACTCCAGCGCCTTCATATACCGATAATCCGACGGGCTTCAGCAGCACCTGGTTCGGTCCCATATTCATGCCCGGCATACCCAGATCGATAAAAGGGGCTTTTTCCGGGTTTGCGAATTTCCCGGTTAGCGATACCCGGAAGAGCAGATCGGTCATGGCCTTCACGGGTCGGGGTTCCACCTCCAGACGGACATCCGTGCCTTGCAGTTGCTGCGTGCAGGTGCCGCTGTGAAGTTCGCAGTTCACCAGGTGCTGGTACTTATCAACGGCTTGGGAATCGACAGGGAAAAAAGCGGTGGGTATCAGCAGCAGAAAAACAATCCACACGGGTACGGCAATTCGATTGGCAGCGGTCAGACTTCCCATCTCATTCTCCTTCGCGCTTTGTTTGGTCTGGATGAAACACTGCCTACAACACAAACCAGCTGACATCAAGGGCTTTCGAGCTGCTTTTTCCGATTGTTGCCGGTCACATGCCCGCATCGAATTACTCGGTTTAGCTCTTCCATCTGGCCCTGCCGTGATTACTCTGGTATAGGAAAAAGGACAATCAGTTGCCACGTAAAACCAGCAAAGAGCACTATAACACCATCACATCGCAAAATCGGGAGTTCAAACATGCCGCCCGGACAAGATATTTGGGGTGATAAACGAAGCAGAGAGGCGCATTACGATCAATTCATCGATTTGGACAATACGGCCAACTACGGTTACTCGAAAATAGACGCAGACGAAAAAACCGAGCAGGTAGTTCGCCACTTCAATTCCGTTGCCCGCCAGTACGATTTTATGAACACACTGCTGAGTTTCGGGATTCACTACCTGTGGAAACGAACGGCCGTCAAACTGCTCGGACTGATTGCCGGCGATCGGGTGCTCGATGTTTGCGGCGGAACCGGAGATCTGTCGATATTGGCCGTTCGGGCAGTGGGTCCGGCAGGGCAAGTTGCCCTGTTCGACATCAATCGGGCGATGATGGACGCTGGACGAGCCAAAAACACCAACACCGGCGCCAGGAGGCAGATTCAATTCGTTCAGGGTAATGCCGAGCAAATCTCATTCCCGGATGAAACCTTCGACGCGGTCATGGTCGGATTCGGTATCCGCAACGTTACGCACATGGAGCAGGGCTTCCGGGAGATGCACCGGGTGCTTAAAAAAGGCGGCAAGATGATGTGCCTGGAGTTCTCCAAGCCTACCAACCCCTTGTTTCGCTGGTTCTACGATCTGTACTCTATGCACGCAATGCCCCTGCTGGGACAGGTTCTGGCCGGAACCCGGCAAGCATACACCCACCTGCCGGAGTCCATTCGCATGTTTCCGCTGGCAGACGAACTGGCAGCGGTGCTCGGGCGAATCGGCTTTGAGGATGTGACCTACCGGCGGTTGACCAACGGGATTGCCGTCATTCATATTGGCCACCGCAGTTGATCTTTCGGTGAGCAGTCGCCCTGCGGCCACCGATTCGAGGAAACGGTGATAGACGCCAGGGATGAGCTGGACTGCTCTCCGGTGAAATGCATCGGGGCGCCGGAGAGGCTGTTTTATATTACAAGTCGCATTCGCTCAGTTGTTTTCACCACACCCCGGCTGCCCTGGAAATGCAATAAGCGGGAGGAATCCTTGGGACTTGCCTTTGTGACCGGTGGCACCGGATTCATTGGACGCAACCTCATCGAGCGGCTTCTGGCACAAGACTGGCAGGTGGTGGCATTGCATCGCCGCACTTCCAACACACAACCGCTGAAAATGCCGGGAGTAAAGCGGGTCGAAGGATCCATCACCGATCCGGAGTCTTTGCTGCGGGCTATGCCGGAACAACCCGACGTTGTTTTTCACCTTGCGGCCAGCACCAACATGTGGTCGCCACGCAATCAGCAGCAAACCCGGGTGAACGTCGAAGGATCCCGCAACATAGCCACAACGGCCCTTCGGCGCAAAGCCGGCCGCTTCATCCACACCTCCTCTATCGCCGCATTCGGTTTTCACCGTGAGCGCATCACCGAGGAAACGCCATCAACGGCTTCCGACAGCTGGGTTAACTATATGCGCACCAAGCGGCTGGCCGAACTGCAGGTTCAGCAGGCCGTCGAAAGCGGATTGGATGCTGTGGTGGTCAATCCTGCAAATGTCATCGGGGCCTACGATCGGCGAAACTGGGGCGGCATCATTCGCCAGCTTGCCCGGGGGGATCTTCCCGGTTTACCCGCAGGTGAAGCGAGCTTTTGCCATGTAGACTCGGTGGCGAAAGCCCTTATCGCGGCATACCACAGGGGTGGCTGCGGAAATCACTATCTTCTCGGCGGAGCGGATGCATCTTATCTGTCGATGGCCCGCCAGGCGGGGGAATTGCTCGGATGTCGCGTACCGGGAAAGGCCATGCCCGACTGGTTTCTGCGCGCGATGGCACGCGTTTTTCTCTTATTTTCATACGTGAGCCGAAAAGAACCCTTGTTGACTCCCGAAAAAGTTGCTTTCAGTACCGGTCGATTAATTTGCAGTTCGGAAAAAGCGGTGCGGGAATTAGACTACCGGCCGATTCCGCTCGGAGAGATGCTCGAAGATTGCATCCGGTGGCTGCGGGATGAAGAACTGCTGTAGCGAAACCATGACTATGGAAGATCATTTGACACAGAGGCGAACGGGCAAGTGCTGAGTGATCTACGGTAGTTTATAATGGCGAACTGCTCTCGCGTTCCAGCACGCCTGTCAAACATCCAACCGCGCCGGCGGCCTTGGCCAGCTCGTCCAATTCCACCTCCCGGCAAACGATGCCGAGATTTTCGTAAAAGGACCGGGTTATCGGATTTCCAGCCGGCATCAGGATCTGCCGTGGTCCCAGCGTCGCGAAATTCAGAGCGAAACCGTTACGGGCCTCGTTTTCGTCTGGAATCATAGCCACCTCGTAACCGCGGTCTTTCAACAATTGCACGGCGGAGCGATCCAGGCGGCGTGGCCAGGCCAGGGCGAGATTTCGATCGGCAAAGCGCAGAATGCCCATCAGGTGCATGGCCCCACGAGGAAGATCGGTTTCGATGACCGTCACCCCGATGTCTGCAAGGATCGCCGACACCTGATATGCGCCTTGTGCATTGGTGCGCAATCCCAGCCCCACCAAAACCGTGCGGTTGTCGAGCCAGGCGGCGTCTGCACCTTCAAAGACCCCCCGACCGCCGATGGTTCGCAGTATCGGAATTCCCAGCTCGGCCAGTTTGCGGGCCACCCACCGTTCTTCACCGGCTCGCACGGTGGAGGCCGGACGGGCTACGATAGCTCCCTCGGGAGTCATCACCATTAAATCGGCGACGAACATCTGGTTCGGTGTCACCGTGTTCGGGGGTTTAAGGTAGATCACCCGCACCCCTGCCTTTTCATATGCACGCACAAGGGCATCGTGCTGTCCGGCCGCTCGCAGTGGATCCGGCTTGGCAAGCATCTGAACATCGTTGGGAAGCGATCCGTTTTCGAGTTCTACCCCCGGCCGGTGGAGCAAAACGGTTTTCAGCGGCGACCATTCATTCGATATGCCGCACAGTCCCCAGATGTCACCAATCTCCTCTTGCATCGACGACCGGCGCGGTGACCACCCGTCACCCCCGTAAGCCGACATGATGTCAACCGACTTGAATTTCGACATCGATTCGCATACCCTCCCTTGGATGATGTTCGGTTGCTGCCGGACAAAACCGGCCTTTCGGTATTACGGTAAACAACGGGCAGAAGCAAGTTCAATGTGCAGGGTTGCTGCCGATACGTTTACCAATTTAGCGGCGGTTTCACTTGCTTGTTTTTGCCCGAGACGGTGTGCTATAAGAGGGTTTCGATAAAATCGGATATCCGATGGTAGCAAACCAAAAAACGGACGGGTAAAGAATACAAAAAAAAGGAGGCAACATGAGAGCACTTTCCATTGGCTTGGTCTTTGTTTTGCTGGGGGTGATCGGATTGATCGGCTGTGCACCCAAGAGCGCTATCGATCTAAAATACGAGCCGACCGGCATCAATCTGGAACCTTGTCCGGGGAGCATTGCGGTCGTTGAGCTGGCGGACAAGCGGCCCCAATCCGCTATTGGGGAAACCAAAGACGGCGAATCGTTTTATGCAAAGACCTCGGTAACCGAATGGGTATCCAGGGCCCTGTACGACGAGCTATTAGGCGGAGGTTGCCAGGTGGAATACCACCAAAAAAAATACAAATTCGATACGGATTTTACGCTTACCGGAGATATTGAAGAAATTTTCGTGAGACAGAAATCCCTGTCGGACTATGCTGCCTCCATGAAGTTGCGGATTGCAGCTACCGCTGGCGGAAACAAAGTGTACGGCAAGACTTTTACCAGCACACTGGGTAAAACCACGGTTCCCTCTCCGGGTGTCAACACCAAAGTGCTGTCCGAGTTGCTGCAGGGAATGATGCGCGAGTTGGTGCCGGAGGTGCGGGACAGCTTGAAAAAATGACAACCGGCAGTTCACGGTCCTCCGAAGCGTGAAACCGAACCCGGTATTGGCTGCCCGTGATCGGTTGGTTGGACCACTGGTCATTGTCGAAGGGGACGATCCGGCGGTCATGATCACAGACACCGCGCTTTACCTCTTTACCCGGTATCATATTCGCTGCGATACGCCGGAACAGATCTATTACGCCGGCGGGTGCGGGTGGTGACCGGTATTGAGCGCATGGTGGCGGATCAGGCTGTAAACGGCCTTCATCCGACGCTCCCGAAGCGGTTACAACACCCAAGGTGATAGACTGTAACTGTCTTTTATCGTTAAATAAATATCGATTTTAGCATCCCGACGCGATTTTATCCTTGCAACCACCGGGCGCTGAAGTTACAATAGACAATGTATTTTTTTGTATTGCTTTAGCATTACAAATGCGAACCGATTCCGATTTTTCCGCCCAAGCAATGCCATATCGTCCCTGATTCTTTTCTGGGCAGGGTCTTGGCAGTCATCCGGTCAGTGTGAAGGAAGATTCAGACATGCAGCGGTCCGCGACCCGCGGTCAGAAAAAAGCGCCTCCGACTGGGGGCATTGGTGTGATTCAGCAGCGGATATTCGGCCTTCCCGTTGATCGCAAGGTCTTGTTTTCCAACCATAATAAAGCATATCGCAAGAGAATCGAAAAACGTCAGCGCAATCTGATCATTCGGGTCACATTCTTAAAGCCCTTTGTTCGCAGCACGGAAAAGATCCTCTGCATTACCACCTGCTATTCACCGGTTACGTTTTTCGAAAAAACAGGGATCGGATGGATCTTCGTTTACTTGAAAAGATCCCTGCTCGTGTTTACCGATCAGCGTATCCTTCACGTTCCGACCACACCGTCATACAAGTACCGGCAATCCGTTGCTGAAATTCCTTATGCCGGCTGCAGCTCCGTTCAGATGAAGGGTCGGTCCCTGGTTATCACTTACAAACGACGGGGAATCGTTGAAACGTTTTTCAGCCTGGCCGGCAGAGAAAAGAAAAAAATCGGCCAACTGCTCAAGAGCGTATCAATGGCAGGTGAAGCACCTCAAACATCCGGCAGAACCCATCTTTGTCCCAAGTGTGGCGGTGGTTTGCCGACCCCCGGTAAGCCCTGCGACAGTTGCGGATTGAAGTTCAAAAAAGGTTACGCGGCGGCGCTGCTGGCGCTGCTCTTTCCCGGAGGCGGATACTTTTATGTCCGGCAGTATGCGTTGGGTACGATGGCAGCGCTGCTGGAG
>JAHEIV010000489.1 GCA_024639205.1 Deltaproteobacteria bacterium
AATCGCCACCACCTGCCAGCCGGTCGGCTGCTGCTGCAGGAACATTACCGCCAGGAAGGCGGCGATTACCGGCTTGAGAAAAAACAGATAGCTCCCCCGGGTAATGTCCGGTACCGCCGCCAGTCCCCCGATCCACAGAAACTGGGTGATGGTCGTGTTCCACAGCGCGATGGTCAGCAGAGCAGCGGTTTGCTGCGGCGGGCGATCAAAGAGTGTCAGGGGATTCACCCAGGTTTTCCAGGCGATTCCAACCAGAAACCACAATCCGACAGCCCCGATAAACATCGTGACGGCGGTGATTCGCAGCGCACCGTACTTGCCGATGATCGGTCGCACCATGACCGTGTAGGCGGCGATCACTGCCGCGCAGGCCAGGATCATCAGGATGCCGATCAGATTCTGACCGGCTCCGGCCAGCTTGGCCAGATACCCGTCAGTGATCAACAGGGCGACTCCCACTGTGGCGCTGATGCCGGTGATGATTTTGGCAGCGGTGAAGGGCTGTTTATTGATCCACAGGTTCACCAGCCCCACCAGAATCGGAATCGTGGTCACCACGGTGGCCACTTGCGGGACGGTGGCAAAATCGAGCGACCAGTGAAACAGCAGGTACCCGACGGTGACGCCCAGCAGCGACAGCCAGACCAGCCGCAGTCCGTATTCACGAAACGGCGCCAGGAGATCGCGCGAGGTCGGAAAAATCAATGCCAGGATAACCAGCCCGAATCCGCCCAGGAGAAAACGCCAGACAGAGAGCTCCGGGCCTTTGACGCCGGAGAGGACCGAAAAGAACTCGCTGGAGGCGTGACCGCAGACGCCCACGAATACCGCCAGGTAAGCCACCGGTGCGTACTTGTGCCAGATAGCCATCTATTCGACCTCCTTTGCAAATGCCAGAAGGGCATCGGTCAGCAGTTGCGGTTGCTCGGCCGGGATCAGGTGGCCGGCTTCGGGAAGATCCACCCGCTGCACTTTCGGCAGCCGGGCCAGCAGTTCCTCGACGGCATCTTTTTCCAGAAAGACGTGATCCTGCAAGCCGGTGATTACCAGAGTGGGGATGCTGATTTTTTCGTAGGCAAGGTTCCAGTCGGCGGTGCGGCCGGCTTCCGCCAGCAGCTTGTAGTGACCGCTGGACCGATCGAGGGGGGTGTAAACGGTGCCGGCTTTTACAAAATTTTCCCGTTGGGCGGCCAGCCAGTCTTCATTCATCAAAAGAGGCAGGAAAAGGTCGCGAAACAGCTCCAGGCCGCCCACCTCCACCGCCCGTACCAGGGCATCGCCAATCCAGCGCAGCCTGGCACCGTCTTTGCGCAGGGTGTTGATCAGCACCAGCCCGGCTGCTTCAGCACCCTTTAAAAAGCTTTGCGCGGCAAACAGCCCGCCGATGGACAAACCCACCAGAACCGGCCGGGGCGGGCGCACCTGCTGCAGCAAGCGCAATGCGTCTTCAACCACCAGCTGCGCATCCAGCTGGACACCAGCGGAAAAGGGACTGTTGGCCTGACCACGCATGTTGTATGCCAGGGTGCCGTACCCTTCTTGACGCAATGCGGGGGCGATTTGCGCTTCCCAGCTGGTGGTGTCACCGGTCAGGGCGTTGAAGAAGGCAAAGGTGATTCCCGATTTATTTCCAGGGGGAGAGAACTCATAGTAGAGTCCGTCCGTGGGGCCGAGTTCGAGAACAGACATTTTCCGTCTCCTTTTGTCCAGCGGTTGGTTGCTCTCTGGCCGGCGACCAGAGGTTTATCGAGCCGGGAACCAGGATGAGAGCCGCAAGTCGACCCGGTTGAGCTGTACGTTACCGGCTATCCTCAATACCGTATGTTACCCATCGATACCGGAAGCTTCCCGCACACTGCGGGCAATCACGGAAATGTCCTCATCTCCGTGGCCCCGGGCGATCAGACCGGTTTCCACCTGTTCCACGTATGCAGCCACCGGAAGGGTCACGCCGAGCTCCCGGGCGACATTCAGAGCGATGGTCAGGTCCTTGCGGTGCAGTTGGACCTTAAAGCCCAGCGGGTACTGGTTGTCGATCATGTTGCCCGAGCGGTTCAGCATGGCCCAGGACGACGCGGCGCCGCCGCCAACCGCCTGCACCACCTTATCCATTTTCAGACCGGCCTTGAGTCCCAGTGCAATGCCTTCGGCCACGCTCCAGTAAGTTCCGGCTACTACGATCTGATTGATGGCCTTGGTCATCTGCCCGGCCCCGATCGGGCCAAGGTGAGTGATCGAGCCCATTGCCTGCAAAACCGGTTCGGCCTTTTTCAAGGCAGCCTCATCGCCTCCCACCATGATGGACAGCGTTGCTTTCTGGGCGCCCTCCGATCCCCCGGACACCGGCGCGTCGAGCATTTGGACGCCCTTTTCGGCGAGCCGTTCGGCGATACGGCGGGTGGCTGTGGGGCTGATGGTGGACATGTCCACAACAATGGCTCCGTGAGCAGCACCATCGATGACACCTTCTTTTCCAAGAATCACATTTTCCACATCCGGCGTATCGCTGACACAAATCACGATCAGTTCTGACCCCGATGCCGCCTCTTTGGGCGAGGCCGCCCGTTTGGCGCCGGCTTCGGCTACGGGAGCCTCGCGCTCGCGGGTCCGGTTGTGCACCGTCACTTCATGGCCGGCCTTCAGGATGTTCAGTGCCATGTGCGCACCCATTGTGCCCATACCGATAAATGCAACTTTCATTGATAACCTCC
>JAHEIV010000074.1:0-3283 GCA_024639205.1 Deltaproteobacteria bacterium
TGGCGATGCTCTTCAGCAGCGGGTCCTTCGGTATGAAATCAGATTTTTCCATCTTCGATCATTTTCTCCATCATCGCAGTATAGTCGATACCGGCAGCCTGGAAGCCCTCCTTGCCGTATTTCATGTTGGCCTCCAGCACCATGTAACTACCCTGGTATTCGCAAACGTCGATCCCGACATCGTCCCAACCGCTCGACCGGGCCGTGTGCATCGCCAGTTCAAGGGCCTGCTCCGGCAAGGCTTTCAGGGAAATGCGCCCGCCCACCGCTACGTTGCTGCGAAAATCCTCCGGCGGGTTGATGCGCCAGTAAGCATGCACCACCCGATCACCGATGACCACGATACGCATGTCGCGATCGTGGGGCAGGTATTTCTGAATGTAGGCCGGATGCTGACCCTGAAGGTAGCGTTGCAGATCCTCGTCGTTTTGGATCAAGAACACCCCCCTGCCCATGGCCGACCCCCGCGGTATCTTGCCGACAAATGGGTACTGGAAAAAACGGGTTATGTTTTTTTTCTGGCGATTGCCGTAAAACACCCGGGTGGACGGATGGGGAATTCCCAGCAGTTCGAACAGCGCCGTTTGCTTGATCTTGTCCTGGACACACTTGTAGGTGTGATAGCTGGGAAAGGTATCCTTTCCAATGGCGTCAAACAGGTCCGCGTAAAAGTCAGTGGGATAGTATATCCGGGTTGCACCGCGAATCAGCTGTACCTCCTGTTCGCTGTAATCAGAGAAGTTGGTCTTTACCCCCAGCGTAACGACGTTGCGGCATTCGCGCAACCGTCCCTCGAGGGCAACCGCTTTATTCCGGATTCCGGATGCCGGCTGATTGCGCTCAACCATGGTCCATCCACAACGTGCAGAGAAGGTTTTGCATGTTGGACCTGTTCGAAAGCGACTGTTCGGCACTGGATACCGGATGCCGACTGTCGGATCCTTTCCGGTTGCAGGGGGGAAACTGAATTGGAAAATGTATCCGGGTTCTGCCTCCCGGGATCCCGGTTCTGCCATTTACGATCCGGGTCTACTGCACGTTTTCATCAACCGTCTGCTGCTCACTATCAAACAACTGTCGGATACGCTCCATCACCCGGCTCGCGTGACTTCCCGGCCAGAAGACTTTGCCGCACCGGCTGCAGCGCTGGAACTCTTCGTGACTGTCGTACACGTAATCCGGCACCTTGCCGCGAATCAGTCGCTTTTCCACGCATTCAATGATTTGATTGCAATCGACACAGCGCGTAAACGGTCGGACGTCCTCGAACCGAATCTCCAGGTTCCGGATTACCTCGATCAGCTGTTGCCGGTAGTCGTTCGATTGGATAAAAAGCAACCGGTCGGAGCGAATCTGTTTTTTCACACTGCGGGTCCGGGTCAGCAGCACCCGTCCGGGCGGTGCGGAGCGAAAGAATTCCAGGCCGTGGTCCCCGGAATCGGATATTGTGTCAAACCCAAGTATTCTCAGCCACTTGGACAGTTTTCCCAGGGTGTTTTCGGCTGCAAAGGCAACTGCCATCGTTGGTCGATCCCGGTTGGTATGTTCAGTTTTTTGGCCGGGCGCAAACGATTCACCGAATTTGCGAACCGCTGTTTGTGCCGGTCACACCGAATGGCCCGCCGAGTCCACGGTGCCGGATCGAAAAATCCTTCTGATCAAGGTTTTTTCAGCTGCTGATAGGCCTGCTGGATTTCTTTGAAGCGGATCTCCGCCAGTTTTTGGAACTCCTCTCCCAGATGGGTCACCTTGTCGGGGTGGTACTTGTTCACGAGTTCGCGATATGCCTGTTTGAGCTCCTCCTGGTCGGCGCCGTGTCTCACCCCCAACACGTCATAAGGATCGCCCGGCTTTCCGGGCTCCTGCGATTTCGTGCCTGCCTGCTCGAACCGGTTGCCGCTTTTCGCTTCGTCGCTCGCAGCCCTTCGAAATTGTTCCCTGAATTGGCCGGCCTGCCGAGCCCGCTTCTTGTATGTGTACAAAAACCGCAGCAACAGCCCCAGAACCACCGCATCGTCCAGCCATCCCCAGCCGACCAGAAAATCGGGCAGCAGATCGTAGGGAAAAAGGGTATAGGCCAGCGCCAGTATAATGTATAGATATCGCATTATTCCTGTGGGCTCGCAGTTTCAGCTCGACGGCTCGCAATTTCAGCACGACGGCTCGCAACAGCCCCACCGGAATATATACAACCGCAGCGGTCGGGTCAAATCCGGGATCTTTTGTATTAACCGACCGAGGCGGCAAAAATCCCGAAGGATCGGCGTATGAATTCGACCAGTGCCGTCGCCTTGCCGGATCCCTGCCGGACTGTCAAGGCGGTATCGACTACAACATATTGTAGTTCATTTTCTGCACAAGCGCAACCTATGGGTGTGACCCGGATGGTACAAAAAGAAACTTCGGCGGCTGGTCACTACGAGAAACAAATGAATCGGCCCAAGCAGGACGATCAAAAATCGGCAGGAAAATCGGGCAAAAACGCTGAAAGTCATCCCTTGGCGGCTGAAACTACGGTGGCGCCCAGGTGAAATCCTGAGAGGATATTTCGCCCCTGGCTTTTCTTTCAAGCGGCAGCAGGCTGTGGTAGATGAAACGGTTTACCGGTGTTTGAACGCCGCCTTTTTTGCCAAACCTCACTACTGCACCGCATTGCTCATTTAGTTCCGAGGGGCGGCCCTCCATAACATCCCGTTGCATAGACGCCGTTCCTTCCGGTGGCAGCTTATCGATAAATCCGATGATCGCATCTGCTGCCCCAGCTTCAACTTGCACGCCGTTGGCGCGAGCCACGTTGTAAACCTCCCGGATCGATTCTATCAGCATTTGACGGGTTTCGGGCAAACTCCGACACACGCCGATCGGTGATCGCGTGAGGGCGCCGACACCACTCCAAGGAGCGATCAGCATAAACTTTTTCCAAAGCTCCGGAATAATATGTTGGGTGACGTCAACCGTCAGGCCCTGCGCATCGGCAAATGCCCGGCCCACTTTTTCCGCTCGCCGGCTCAACCGGCCATCCGGCTCCCCGAACGCCAGATAAGGATTTGCGCCTGCATGGCGGATTTGGCCAGGGGCATCGATCATGCTGATCAGCCGGCACAAACCGGGAAGAACGTGTTCGGCGCCCAAGTTTCGGGACAACGTGGTGTGCGCTTCCACACCATTTTGAAGCGGAATGACCACGGTTTCCGGCCCGACCAGCGAACGGATCGCACCGGCAGCCTCTGAAACCTGCCAGGATTTTACACAGCACAAAACGACGTCAACCGTGCCAATTTCC
>JAHEIV010000074.1:3383-10040 GCA_024639205.1 Deltaproteobacteria bacterium
CAGGACTTCAATGATTTTCCGGTCTCCGTAACCGGACGCGATAAAGGCTGCAAAGCTGCGGCTCTCCTCATAGGCCAACAGCAGCGCCCTTCGATCGCGTGGAAACCGGTGGTGCAAATCGACCAGCGGGATGAACTCCCCGCTGAGCAGGGCCTCCTCCAGCAGTGATGCGTGCGGCGCCGTCAGCAATTCCGCCAGACCGCCGCTGAGAAATTGGGCCACGCCTTCATCCAGCCATCGCGGCAGAAGATCACCTCGGATGTTATGGTGCAATAGCAGGTGGATCATCTCGTGCTTCAGAACCGATTCCAATCGGTGGGGACGGATGTGCAACCGGGAGCAATCGATTACCACGACATTGTCACCGGGGCGGGCATAAGCAATGACGGAAGGGTTTTCGGCCATCCGTTGGAACCGCTGCCGGTCACCGATGAGAAACACCGTCGGCCGAAAGTTCATTTCCCAGCCAAAGATTTGCTGCAGCGTGTACTGCAGCCGCGGATAGATCTCCGCCACCTCTCGGGCGGTCGTTTGAAGCTGCGGTTCAAACCGTATGCTCACGCCGGGTTCTTGAAGAAGATAAAACTCCTGGGCCGTTGCGGGGATTGCCATAGCCAAAATCAGCATGAGAGTGCAAACCGGCGCGGCGTGCTTTTTATTTGAACCACCGGACACAACAGATTGCTTCATATATGATCCACATAACCAACCGAGAGAATAGATTAGAAAACGATGGAAAAACAGCTTTTGAACATCGCTTCGTCCGATCATTCGCGAAGCAACCACAGACTCAGATCCGGCAGATAGGTAATCACTGCCAGGGCCAGAAGCAACAGCACCAGGTAGGGAATCGATGCACGGTAGAGACGGGTTACCGGTTGTTTGAACGTAAGGCTGGCGATGAAAAGATTGATTCCGACCGGTGGGGTCGAGTAACCGATTTCCAGGTTTACCAGAAAAATCACTCCCAGGTGGATCGGGTCGATGCCATACTGTATGGCGATGGGGACAATGATCGGGACGATGATCACGATGGCCGAGAAGATGTCCATGATGCAGCCGACGGCCAGCAAAAACAGATTCAGCCCGGCCAGAAAGAGGTACTTGTTAGCCGTGAGTGCGATCAACTGTTTCAGAATTCGATTGGGAATCTGCTCGTCCACCAGGTAGCCGGTAAAGCCAAGGGCAAAACCCAGGATGATTATGATGGCCCCTGAAAGAACGGCACTTTCGACCATGATCTCCGGCAGGTGTTGAAAAAATTTTACCTCTCTCAAAACAAAGCACTCCACTACAACCACATAGACCAGGATAACGGCCGAGACTTCCGCTATGGTGACAAAGCCGCCGTAAACGCCGATAATGAGCAAAATCAGTATCGGCCAGTCCCAGGCGCCCTCCCGGAAGCGTTTTTTCACCACCGACCAGGAAACGGCCCGATCCTCGATCGTGCCGGCTGCACCCCCACGGCCCGTAATGGAACGGTGAATGAATGCATACAGCGACAGCATCAGCACCAACAGGACTCCGGGGATCAGCGCCGCCGTGAATATGTCGGTGATTGGGATCTGCGATATGACACCGTAGAGAATCACCGCCAGGCTGGGCGGAAAAAGCAGGCCCAGGCTTCCGGATGTGGTCAGCAGACCCAGCGTGAAGTTATCGCGGTATGCCCGTTGCCGCAAGACCGGATAAAGGACGCTTCCCATGGCAACGATGGTGACCCCGCTCGCACCGGTCAGCGCGGTAAAAAAGGCGCAGGAGCCTAATGCCGCTATTGCCAGTCCGCCCGGCAGCCAGCCGGCCACGGCCCGGGTGAGGTTCATGATCCGTTGTGGAGCAGCGGTGCGAGTCAACAGGCAGCCGGTGAAGGTAAACAAGGGCAGTGCCACCAGTACCGGTGTGGAGGCCAGCCGGTTCATCTCGATGAAAACCACTTGCAGCGACAACCAATCCCGGCCGGCAGCATACAGGCAGATGCAGGAAATACCAGCAATTACGGTAAACAGCGGCACCTCCATCAGCGCCGCGGCAATGACCAGAACCAGCAAAATCAGCGTCCAGCTCATCGCGTCTCTTTTCTGTCGTCAACAGACCGGGAAAAAGTGAACACCTGCAGCGCAAAGCGGAAAGATGCCAGCGCGAAGAAAAGCGGAAAAACGATGGAGACCCAACCGCCGGGCCCGAATATCTCAACCTCGTTTTTTACAAATTCAATGGAAGCGACAAACAGAACACCCATAATCGACAGTCCGATCACCCCCCGCAGGATGCAGGCGAATCTGCGGGCCCGCCGGTTTACGTATCGCAGGAAAATTTCCAGCTTGATATGCCGATTGTGCTTTAGCGCCAGCGTAGAGCCGAAAAGGGCCAACCACAAAACAGTACCGGGAGCGGCCTCCAGAATCCGCTGAAACGAATAGTTAAAAAGGTTGCGGGTGAGGATGTTGAAAGAAATGAGCAGAATCAGGCTGCTGAACAGAAAAACGATCAGCGCTTTTTCCAGCAATTCCAGCCTATCGTCGAGTTTGGTTAACCATTGCATAGAAAACAAGGCTGCGGTTTGCGCTGTTACGGTTTACGGTTATGCGTGGCTGTGGGAAACCCTCAACTACTGCTCTCGATATGCCCTGAGAATCTCCTGCACCTGGCCAAACAGCTTGCGGGAGTATAACTTGTCCATGTTCCCCGCATGCACGTTTCGGGCGCTTCGCTCAAACAGTTGTATCTGCCGACCGGCGGGTTTTTCAAATTCAATTCCCGACGCTTTCAGCACCTGCAGGGCTTGTGCATTTTCATTGCGGGAAAGCCGGATCAGTTCGTCGCAGAAACGGCGCGACTGCTCGTAGAGTATTTTTTGATGCTCGTCGGAGAGTCTGTCAAACGTGCTTTTGCGGATCAGAAAAGCCCCGGTCGAGTTGACGATCGGAAAATCGAGCAGATAGCGAATCTTTGCGTACCATTGAAATGCGATGGCAGCCAGCGGCGGCGAATAGAAGGAATTGATCATCCCCGTCTCCAGGCCGGTGTTTACATCCGCAAGGTGCAGCGGGGTTGCCTTGATCCCGAAGGCTTCCAGGGTCGATTTGGCCACGGGGTCACCTTTCCAGGCCCACATCTTGAGCGGGTCGAGGCCGCCGGAGCCGGTCATCGAAGGCTGGGCGAAAAAGTAGACAAAACCGGCTTCGGCAAAGCCGAGCAAAACAAAGCCTTTTTCCGCAAACCCTGCGACAAATCGGTCGAAGAGCTTGTCCTTGACCCGATCGACTTCCGCGTAGCTGCGAAACAGCAGCGGTGCTTCCAGCACCCGGATCTCCGGCAGGATCACACCCAGCCCGACCCCGGAAAAACCGGCGGCCTGGATGCGATTCACTCTCATCTTGCGCAGCACATCCAGTTCGTCTCCGCTGACGCCTCCGGCGTAAATCCGGAAAACAACATCACCGCCGGTCCGGTTCTCCACCTCTTTTGCCAGTTTGTGCAGTGCGTTGGTCCAGGTGCTGCCTTCCGGGGTGATCAGGGCGACTTTGATTTCCGTCACCGCCAATGCCTCAACCGACAAAGCGGAAAACGCCAGCAGAAAAATCAAAACGCCCGCTGCCGCTCGGCGGCAGGTGCTGCCGCCGCATTCTCCAGTTGCCCTTTTCATTTAGCTTCCCTCAAAAAGTCGATCCACCACCGCCAGGTAGACCAGGGCCCGATCCCGGGCTACCCGATTGAACAATCGAAATCGCGGGTCCGGGTCCGAGTTGTTGATAACGGCCGTGAGAATTTCTTCAAACTGCGGACGGTCCTGCCGTTGAACCAGGACATATCGGGCATAATACAGGTCTGCCAGCAATATTTTATCGCCGTTTAGGTTCCGCAGCTTGGCATAATGCTTTTGCGCATGTTCGAGATTGCCGCCCATCATCGGGGAGCGGGATGCATAAAAGACCATCAGAACCAGGTGCGCTCCGCCGTGATAAAAGTCCGGCTGCAATTCCAGCACCCGCCTCATCGATTTCTCGATCAGGTGGCCCCTGGCGATGATACCGACCGAATCGCGGTTGTGGTTGATCAGGCCGCTCAGATTGAAACCGTACCAGAAAAGAGCCGGCAGATCCTTCACCTGCAGAGATGGAACAAACGAGGCCGACTCGGTCACCCGATTAAGATGTTCAGCCGCACGCGGGTGACGAATCTCCAGTGCCTGCAGCGCATAGTCGAGACCTTTGGTGTAAAAGCGCACGGCTTTTTCTTTCAGATCGGCCAGTGCTGCCGCACCTTCTGCCGGCTTCGAGCCTGCCAGTTGGAACGCCTCGATCCGGCCATCTACAAAAAGAAAAGCATAGCTGCCGTAAAGGCGAGCCAACAGGACCAGCAGGCGCTCATTCTGTGGATCCGAGGCCAGCAGTGCTTCCATCATCTTTATATTCGCCGGCAAAGCCTGCTGCAACATGTCAAGGTCGTCATCCTTCTCCATTGCATCGGCCCCGGTTTCCATCACTTGGGTCATTTCTTTGATTATCAGCTTCTGGGTGGAGCAACTCCAGAAAACCGACATCACCAGAATGCCGACAAGAGCAGAATAACCTGAAGCGAAGCGTTTATTCATCTTTTTTACCGCGGTAGCCGCCACCGCCTGCGGCCTGACCCGCCTTGCGGTGGTCTTTGATCATCTGAGACCGTCCCTCGAAAGACGAGCCGTCCTTGAAGTCGATGGACCGGGCGGTGATGTCACCGTTCATCTTGCCGGTGGACTGGATTTCCAGGTGCTCGTGTGCGGTAACATTTCCGATCACGGTTCCCTTGATGATGATGTTGTTGCCTTCGATATCGGCCTCCACGACGGCACTGGTGCTGATAATGATGTCACCGTCCAGACGGATAGTGCCCTTGATATGGCCTTCAATTTGCGCATTCTCCGATCCCCGAATATCGCCTTCTACGCTCGCGCCGCGGCTCACCAGGGAAGTCGGCGCGGGTTGGGATTCTATTTTCATTTATTTCCTCCAAATCGGGCTGCCGCCCGGCTGCCGGTACCATTCGATCTTGATGATGACAGATCGATACCCTTAAGAACCGTCCATCTCCAACTTTCCCTCTACAAAGGCCCCTTCTTCCACCATCGCTGTCGGAGCCGTGATCGTGCCGGTGACCCTGGCAGTGTGCTGTATCGACAGCTTTTTCCTGGCCCGCAGATCGCCCTCCATGGTGCCGCTGACCGAAATGAACCGGGCGGCAACCTGACCGCTGACGACAGCGGTTTCTTGAATCGACAGGTCCCCTTCCAGGTCGATGCTGCCCTCGTGACGTCCAAGGATCTGAACATCGCCCTCGCCCGTGATTTTTCCCGATATAAGCAGCGTAGCCCCCAGAAAGGAGGTGCCTTCTTTCACCTTCGGCAGCTGCAGTGTGAAGGCAGCTTCGTCTTCTTCCTTCGGAATTCCCTTTTTTTTAAACCTTCCGAACATGGGTGTTCCCCTTTCGAATTGGAATATGTCAAAGCAGCAGGTTGTTGAATATAGTAAAACCGGAGAAAAAATCAATACGTTGATTCAGGTGGTTGAGATTTCTGCCCGGCTGAGATAAAGTCAATAAACCATGATGCGCCTGTTTCTCCTATCTGTTTCTATCAGCAGTATGATCGCCACACCGGCTTTTTTGGCAGCCGAGGAGGCTGAACGGTATCAGAAGGCCCGGCAGGACATGGTCCGGCATCAAATCGAAAATCGCGGCATTTCCGACACCCGGGTGCTGGGCGCCATGCGGAAAGTCCCCCGCCACCTGTTCGTACCGAAAAAACTGCACGCCAGGGCCTACGGAGACAGCCCCCTGCCCATCGGCGAAGGTCAAACCATATCGCAGCCATACATCGTTGCGTTGATGACCGAAAGCCTCGATCTAACAGCCGCTGACCGGGTGCTGGAAATAGGCACCGGATCCGGATATCAGGCAGCCGTTCTGGCAGAGATCGCCGGCCAGGTCTTCACCATCGAAATCAAGGAGAGACTGTACCGCAGGGCAAAGCGGATTCTGCATTCCCGGCACCCGGATAACGTTCGCACCTTTTTGGGGGACGGATACTACGGATGGCAGGATCAGGCACCTTTCGATGCCATCATGATTACCGCGGCGGTGGATCATATACCACCGCCGCTCATCGGGCAGTTGAAGGAAGGCGGCCGGCTGATCCTGCCGCTTGGCAATCCGTTCAGCTATCAGAACCTTGTTCTGGTTACCAAGCAGGACGACGAAACCACTGTAAAACAGATCACCGGTGTGTTGTTTGTTCCGCTGACCGGCTTTGCGTTGACCAGGGGAAAATAGGATATGGCCTTCATCGCCGTGTTCCTCATATCCCTCTCCGCCCTTGCATTTGAAGTTCTGCTTACCCGTGTCTTCGCCATCAACCAGTGGAATCACCTTTCCTTTATGGTCATCGGTATCGCTCTGCTGGGCTTTGCCGCGGGCGGCACCTGGCTGAGCATTCTCGACGCAAAAAGCATCGATTGGGAAAAACGCCTTTCGACCGACCGCACGATGGCCGTGATCGTCGTGCTCTACATTTTCAGCACGATCTTCTCCTTTCTATCGCTCAACGGCCTGCCTCTCGATTACTTTCGCCTGCCCCTGGAGCCGATCCAGGGGCTGTACCTGCTGCTTGCTTTTATC
>JAHEIV010000490.1 GCA_024639205.1 Deltaproteobacteria bacterium
ATTCCTTCCATGTACGGCAGTTACCACGAACTCAAATTCGACGCCCTGGGGCTGACCTACCGCATCGAATCGCTGGTCAACGTGCTTTTAGAGGAGTTGATTGACAGCATCGATCTGAGCCTGATCACCAAAGCGACCTTTTACCACATTTATGCGCGGATTCGACTCTTCGACAAGGCCTTGCGACTGGACGGCATCTCATCGGTCGAAATAGAAAGACAACTCGAACTGCTGGCGCACTCCCTGGAGGTCCAAGGGTTTACGTTTACTCAATATCTCGACATCTTCAAGGGATTTGCCTCGGCGGTCAAGAACATCATCAACGATTATTTCCAGAATGTTCACGAAGAAAATCTGAGTCAGATTATCGACCGGCTGACTGGCGACCAGATTCACTGCAAATACCTGCCGGAAAAGACCCGCGAGAGCATCGACCGGGAGAAAGGCAAGCACCGGATTTCCGAGATCTTTTTCAGAGACCGGATCGCTCTCTCCCTGGGCCTTCAGCAACTGGACCGTTTCATCGGGCGTATCCTCAACATACTCTACCAACAGGCCGATAAGTTGAACAGGGACAAACTGTACCAGCTGCTGCTCTACGATCCCGAAAATGCCATGACAGCGATTTCCGAGCCGGAGAACCGGGTCACCGGCCTGATCTATTTAGGGAACAAAGGCTTTAACCTGGTCGTGCTCCAGAGCTTGGGTTTGCCGGTTCCTCCGGGCTTCATCATTACCACCGAGGTGTACCGTTGCCGGAAGGTTATCGACACCTACCGGCCGGCGGAGCAGAACCTCAAAGACCAGATTGCCCGTCACATCATCAAGCTGGAAAAGATGACCGGAAAGGCCTTCGGCAATCCTCACAACCCGCTCCTCTTTTCGGTTCGCAGTGGGTCTTCAATCAGCCAGCCCGGTATGATGGACACTTATCTGAACGTCGGCATCAACGAGGAGATCGCTGCCGGACAGGCTGCCGGAACCGGAAACGCCTGGTTTGCCTGGGACAACTACCGTCGGTTTTTGCAGTGTTACGGAATGGCCTTCGGCCTCGAACGCGACGACTTCGACGCCGTCATCAGCGAACTGAAAAGCCGTGCCGGCATCGCCTACAAAAGGGATTTCACAGGCGAGCAGATGAAAAAGGTGGCCCTGGCGTACAAATCAATGATCCTGGACAACCGGATCCAGATACCGGAAAACCCCTTCGACCAACTGACGATAACCATTAAAAGCGTTTTCGACTCCTGGGAATCCGACAAAGCCAGAACGTATCGCCGGATCATGGGTATCTCAGATGACTGGGGCACCGCCGTGACGGTGCAGTCGATGGTTTACGGCAACCTGACGCAAAACTCCGGCTCCGGTGTCTTCTTCACCCACAATCCCCGTTGGCCGGGCGAAACCCTGAAGCTCTGGGGCGATTTCACCCTCGGCAATCAGGGGGAGGACGTCGTTGCCGGCCTGGTGATTACCCTGCCGATTTCAATCTATCAGCAAGAGGTGGAGATGAGGCCGACCGACATTACCTTGGAGACCCATTTCCCGGAGATTTACATGACCCTGCAAGGTTGGGCCGGCCACCTCATCTACGAAAAGGGATGGACCCCTCAAGAGATGGAGTTCACGTTCGAGTCCCCGGCGGCCGAAAGTCTCTTCCTGCTGCAGGGCCGCGATATGTCGATGCGGGAACGCAAAAAGGTGCGGACCTTCGATCTAATCAGCATCACTGAGGAGTGTTACCTGGGACACGGAATCGGGATCGGCGGCGGTGCCCTCACCGGGCGGGTGGTCTTCAGCTTAGAGGAGATCGACGAGTGGCGCAAGGAGGAGCCTGGGACTAACTTGATTCTAGTCCGCAGCGACACCGTACCGGATGACATTCGTGAAATTTACGCGGCCGATGGTTTGCTGACGGCGCGCGGCGGTGTGACCTCCCATGCTTCCGTCGTGGCCCACCGCTTGGGCAAAAACTGCGTGGTCTGTGTCGGCGAGCTGATCTGCAATGAGAAGCAGAAGAGTTTCACTCTGAGGGACAGGTGTGTGAAATCAGGAGATTTCATTAGCATTGACGGTCGTGAGGGATCGGTATATTTTGGTAAATTGAGAATAAATGAAGAGTAACACGGCTACCCGCCGGTTTTGTCGGCCACGCGGAAAGCATAGGAGGCATTGGGGCCGCAGCCCATGGAAGAGGGGCGGGCCGAACCCAGGGTGCCATCCGCAAAATGGGCATTTGCCCCAGACAGGAGAAAAGACAATGAGTGCAGCTACCGGTGAAAAGGGCTTAAAACTCGGCGTCAACGGATTGGGCCGGATCGGCAAGTTAACGGTTTGGCACCATGTCGGAAGGAAGTATTTCGACGAAATCGTGGTGAACATCGGTCGCGAAGCCGGTACTTCTCTGCAGGATGTGGCCCACTACCTGGAGCGTGATTCCACCTACGGTTTGTTGAGCTGCTATCTTCACGGCTACAATGCGGCACCGGTGATCACTGAAATCGACGTGGCACAGGGGACGATCATGGTCGACGGCATGCGGGTCCGGATCCTGCGCTCTGCCCGGAACCCGGTCGACATTGGTTGGCGTGAGTTGGGGGCCGGACTAGTGGTGGATACAACCGGACGATTCATAGACCCTTCGCTCCCGAGCGACCACCCCAGCGGCAGCGTTCGGGGCCACCTCGAGTCCGGTGCCGAAAA
>JAHEIV010000491.1 GCA_024639205.1 Deltaproteobacteria bacterium
GGACGCTGGTGAACTGGTTCAAACCGGCCTTGGAGGCGCAATAAGCGCTGGCAGCCTGGACAACCCGGGAAGCAGCCCCGCTGCTTACATTGACCACGCGGCCGCGGCTTTTGCGCAGCGCTGCCAGTGCAGCCATCGTCATGAATACCGGGCCGAGGAGATTGACTTCCACATTGCGTCGCCACAACGCCGGTGCGGTGCGGCGCACAACCTCCAACGGTGTCACGATGCCGGCGTTGTTGACCAGGGAGTCGAGGCGGCCGAAATGGCGGACGGTCTCCTGCACCACCCGGCGGCAGGCATCCGGGTCGGAAACATCGGCCGGCAGTGCGAGGCAGACACCGCCACGGTCTTTTACAGCAGAGGTCGTGCGCTGCAGATCGTCAAGGGAGCGCGATACCAGTACAACCGACGCACCGGCGCTTGCCAGCTGCCTGGCGGTTGCCGCCCCGAGACCGCGGGAGGCGCCGGTTACGATCGTGACGAACCCAACTTTCATGCTTTTGCGGTAAGGAATGTCATCTGGGCGGTTTCGATGTGACCGGAAGGCTGCTCAATCGTTTGTGCTGCCCCCTGCCAAGTATCTGCTTGAGGTACACAAGGGCTACCAGGTTCTCCATTTCATTTCTGGAAAGGCTGTTCAGATACTGCTGATCTTGCATCAGTTCGTCGATCGTTGCCTCCGGCAGCAGCTCATCCCGTCGGCTGATCTGTTCGATCGACGATAAATGCTTTCCGACAACCAGACGCAGCTGTTCGTTGGAGAGGCTGCGGATGTCCGAACAGGATCGGGCCAGCTGAACCGGATCGGGCAAGTCGGGGCTTTCGAGGATGGTTTTGAAATCTTTGGCAAACCGCAACAGGCCGTTGTGGATGTGGGATCGTTTGACAAAGTTGATGCCTTTCCATCCGGCCCGGACCCATTTGAACACCGCAAATTGGGTCAGTGGTTCGGTGGGATCGACTTCGTAGTAAATAATGATACCGCTTGAATCGTACATGTAAGAGTGGACCCAGCCAAGCCCGAACTTGCCCACCCCGGTCTCACCCGAGTAAAGATATTCCCAGTCCCGGTCCGGGCCGACCACCAGCCCTTTTTTACCGACATTGGAACGCTCGGGCTGCTTGGACATGGAGACGAAGACGTTTTTGCCGCGGAATTTGAATAGAATCATTGTTCGTTCGAGATCGTACTCGTAATACGTTCCGGAATGCTCGTCGGGTGTGTTTACGGTGTGCTCGATACCGGTGACAATGATCGGTGATGTGAAATCGGATATCCGTTCCCAAAAGCGGGGAAGCGGCTGTGGCTTCCCCTCGACTTGTTTCCAGCGGGTTAACCGGAGACTGGAAGGGGAAGTGATAACGGACGGAATGTCCGGGTCATAACTGATCTGCACGATTTCTCGCAGGTTTTTGCGGATGGTAAAATCGTGATACGCCGAAGGAGCGTCGTTGAGCTCACCGGCATGATAGCGCACGGTGTCGCTTTTCGGTGCGGTGATAAACTCGAGCACCGGAGCAATTTGCTCCGGATCGAATCGGCGGCGGGAGTCTTCCTGCGACCCGACAAAGGAGAGCAGGTATTGCAGCCCGGTCTGGATGTTATCGGGCACCCTTTGGGTTTTCTGCGCGCCGGCCGGTGCCGGCAGGCAGGTAAATACCATCAAGACAATGAGGGTTATGGTGGTTCGTATTCGCATGTGAATGGTTCCGTATTGACGATGGAGCGGTTTTCGCGGTCACCCTGAAATGAGAATATAATAACCCATCCTACCCGTTTTGTCACCCGACCACCAGGTTTTTTAGCCACCCGGTTATTCCCGGGCAACCTTGTAATCTATGCAGGGCTCTGTTAGATGACCAAATCACCTGATAATCGGGAGATTTTACCATCATGTCAGATTCATCGGCAGCTTCGAGTCATCCCTCGAACCGGAGGATGGTCGGCAGTATCATCGTGGCAACCGTTTGCCGGATTCTGCTCAATACCGCCCGCCGTTTCGCCTATCCTTTTGCACCGGCCCTGGGACGGGAGCTGGGGGTTCCGCTCACGGCCATTACCTCGCTGATTGCCGTAAACCAGGCGGCCGGCGTAGCCGGTCTGTTTTTCGGACCGGTGGCCGACCGGTTCGGCTATCGCCTCATGATGACGGCCGGTATGGGCATGCTGGTTGTCGGCATGTTTTGGGCCGGTTTTGCGCCCTATTACCTCGTTTTGCTCGCAGCGCTTCTGCTGGCCGGTCTGGGGAAAACCGTTTTCGACCCGGCGATTCAGGCTTATGCCGGCTCACGGATTCCTTTCGGGCGCAGAGGGTTGGTGATCGGTGTCCTGGAATTTAGCTGGGCCGGCAGTTCGCTGATCGGCATTCCGGCGATCGGTTTTCTCATCGATCGCTTCGGCTGGCGGTCACCGTTTTTTATGCTTGCCGTTGCAGGTCTGGTGGCGATGGTGGGCCTCTATATTCTACTGGGAAATAACAGCGCGAACCACTTCCGGCCGGCTGCCGGACAAAAAATATGGAGCGCCTGGCCCCGGCTTTTCGGAGAAAGGGCCGCCCTGGGGGCGCTGGGATTCGGCTTTTTTATCAGCGCCGCCAATGACAACCTTTTCGTCATTTACGGAGTCTGGCTCGAGACGTCGTTTCATCTCAGCCTGATCGGTCTCGGGCTGGGAACCGGTTTGATTGGTGCCGC
>JAHEIV010000492.1 GCA_024639205.1 Deltaproteobacteria bacterium
GTCACGGCCTTGCTGGCCCTGCTGGGTATCGAGGCCGATCCGATTACCAGCCGGGAGCATATCCTGCTGTCAAATATCATTGAATCCGCCTGGGCGGCAGGCAAAGCACTGGATCTGGCGGGGATGATTCGCGCCATCCAGTCGCCCCCTTTTGAACGCATCGGCATTATGGATCTGGAAGCCTTTTACCCGCCCAAGGATCGTTTTCAACTGGCCATGCGCCTGAACAACCTCCTGGCGGCACCGGGTTTTGAGGCCTGGCTGGAAGGCGAACCCATTAACATAAACCGCATGTTTTATACCGAGCAGGGACGACCACGGGCGTCGATTTTTTCCATCAGCCACCTGTCGGATGCTGAACGGATGTTTTTTGTTGCGGTGCTCTTAAACGAAATTTTAGCCTGGATGCGCACCCAGACTGGAACCACCAGCCTGAGAGCCATATTGTACATGGATGAAATCTTCGGCTATTTCCCGCCTGTGAAAAACCCGCCTTCCAAGACCCCCCTGCTGACCCTCCTCAAGCAGGCCCGTGCTTTCGGACTGGGCGTCGTCCTATCGACCCAGAATCCAGTCGACCTGGATTACAAGGGCCTGTCCAATACGGGCACCTGGTTCATCGGACGTTTGCAAACCGACCGCGACAAGGCACGCGTGCTGGAAGGACTGGAAGGCGCCGCCGCCGGGACTGGATTTGACAGAGGGCGTATGGAAGAAATTTTAGCCGGTCTTGGCCAGCGCGTGTTCCTGCTGAACAATGTTCACGAAAATGCTCCGGTCATCTTCCAGACCCGCTGGGTCTTATCCTATCTGCGCGGCCCCATGACCCGCGAGCAGATTAAAATATTGACGGCTGATCGCAAGGTCAAACCGGTCCCAGCGGCCGTCGCCGCACCGGCGACAACCCCTGCCGTATCAGCAGCGACGGCAGTACCGTCGCAGCAGGCAGGCCCACCGGCACCGCCGGTCAGCAACCCCCCGGTAATACCGCCGGGAGTCAAATCCTTTTACGTACCGGCCTCCGGCGCCGGCCAGGGGCTGGAATATTTTCCGGCTTTGGCCGCCTGGATCGATATACACTATTCCAGCACAAAATATAAAGTGTCTGTTTCCGAGACGGCCGCGCTGGCGGCCATGTTTGAAGAAGGTCCGGTGGTGATCGACTGGGATGCCGCCGAGGAACTCAACCTGGATCCGGCGGATCTGGAGACCGAGCCTCTAACCGGCCCGGGCTTTGCCGATTTGCCGGCCGCGGCCAAAAAGGCCAAGGCCTACACCAAGTGGAACAAAGATCTGATGCGCTGGGTTCGTCAGAACCGGCCACTGCTTGTCTATCGCTCCCGCCAGCATAAATTGTCCAGCGACCCACAGGAAACCAAGGCCGATTTTATGGCTCGCCTGGCTCAGGCGGCCCGGGAAGACCGCGATCTGAAAGTCGAAAAACTGCGGCGTAAATACAGCTCCAAGTTCAATACCCTCAACAATCGGCTGATGCGAGCCGAACAGGCTGTTATGCGGGAGAAAGAACAATCCCAATCCAGCAAAATCCAAACTGCGATTTCTTTCGGTACGGCCATCCTGGGAGCGTTTATGGGTCGAAAGGCCGTCAGCGTTGGTTCGGCCGGCCGTTTCGGCACTGCCATGCGCTCGGCTAGCCGCATCCGCAAGGAATCCATGGATGTCAACCGTGCCCGGGAAACCTTTGAAGCAACCAAACTACAGTTGGAAGAACTCGACCAGCGTTTGCAGGAGGACATCGAACGCATTGAAGCTGATTTGGTCCCGGATGAAGATCGCATCCAGGAGGTGCTTGTCAAACCGAAAAGCAGTGATATGACCCTGGAATTTTTCGGCCTGATCTGGTTACCCTACCGTCGGGATGCCCGCGGCCAGCTGTCGCCAGACTGGACCTGATATCATAATTGAGCAATGAATGCACAAGATTAAGTTAGCAAACTCTCGGCAACCGGCTCAAGCCATACCTTCTGGCCGCTGAAGCCAAGGGGATCAGAACCTTTTCCATTGGATTGATCACGGCCTATGCCGCTGATATCGCAGATGTTCTGAGTATACTCGCAAATAAGGAAATCGTGCTGAGCATGGCTTTAAGACTCGCTCATATCTACCTTCCCCAAGACACTTCTGGATTCTTGGATGACCTGAGGGCTAAGGTCAACATCATCGAACATTACGAAATTGAAGAAAAAAATAGGAAGGAGATTGAGCTTCTTCTCGATGCCGAGATTGCGCGCTAACGTGGCCATTATCATCGGCGCCATGGTCATTGCTCCGCTGCTGGGCCCCAATATGGGAATGGCACTTGCTGCGACCTTGGGCGATTCAGCATTGGCGAAACGATCTTTCAAGACCATCTTTGCTGGGATTGCTTTTGCCGTGACCATCGCGATAGCTTTAGGATGGTTTGCGACGGTGGACGTGACAAATCCAGAAATTGCCTCCCGTTTACAGGTGAGTTACGCAGATTTTGTTATCGCCCTTGCATCAGGTGCGGCGGGTGCGCTCTCTTTTACCTCAGGTGTTCCGGGAAGCTTGATCGGCGTCATGGTGGCGGTTGCCAGGGCCGGGCAGCAGAAACCGCATTTATCGGCATTTCAACAGGAGGATTCGCTGAGTTGGCAGGTGCGCGAGATCCATGCCAACACCCTTTTCAGATTGCAGGCAGAAGATAACT
>JAHEIV010000075.1 GCA_024639205.1 Deltaproteobacteria bacterium
AATGAGGGTTTTCTGCACAAAGCACCACCGGAGGTGGTGACAAAAGTAAAAGATAAACAGGCGCTGCTGAAAGAAAAATTGGGCAAGCTTCAAGCGACATTGAAAAAGATAAAGGATCTGGTCCCATAACGTGCGATGAGGTTCCGCTGGTTTTTGAACCGGTCATCGTCTGAATTGAAGCCGTGCAAGGTTTCGCACAATCGTATGTACCGCTTTTATTCGCATACCTTGCCGGCCTGGCTGAAACCGATTGACTAAAAGTGCGGGCTAGCGACAAATGCTGCCTCTCCGCGATACCATTCCCGCAAAGAATTTTCCGATCGTCAACTCTGTGCTCATCGGCGCAAATCTTGTCGTCTATCTCATCCAGATGCAGCTGGGATCGGAGATAGATCGATTTATCTATGTCTACGGCCTCGTACCGGCGCGCTACTCGCTGCCGCAGATCAGTGCCTACTTCACCTCCGGCCAGCAGCTTCTATCGCTGCTGTCCTTCATGTTTCTACACGGCGGCTTCTGGCATCTTCTCGGCAACATGTGGACACTGTATATCTTCGGTGACAACGTCGAAGACCGCCTGGGCCCCATGCGCTACCTGCTGTTTTATCTGCTCTGCGGTCTCGCTTCGGGGCTGTCGCACCTGTTGCTGAATCTTCAATCCAATGTTCCGACCATCGGCGCCAGCGGAGCCATTGCAGGCGTGATGGGCGCCTATTTCATTTTGTATCCCCGCTCCCGGATTTTAACCCTGATTCCGATCCTGTTCATTCCCTGGTTTATCGAGATACCGGCGTTTTTCTTTCTCGGACTGTGGCTTGTTCTGCAGTTCATCAATGCAACGCTCAGCGGGGGAGGAGCAGGCGGGATTGCCTGGTGGGCGCACATCGGCGGGTTTGTCTTCGGCATTGTCTTTCTGAAGATCTTTCAGGCCCTGCCTTCCACCGGGGTTACCGCAAAGCTGGGTCCGGTTACCGAGAAGAAAAAAACCCACCGGCTGCAGGTAATTCACCCCGCGGCAGGCGCTGAAAGCCCTGATCTGCGCGGATCGATCCGGATCACTTCCCACGAAGCCCGTTCCGGCAGCCACAAATTGATCAACATCCCCTGGGGTTTCCAAAAAAGGCTGTTCAAGGTGGCCGTGCCGGCCGGCATCCAAGAGGGTCAAACGCTGCGGCTCAAAGGCATGGGTCGGCTATTGCCGGACGGTCGACGAGGGGATTTATTCTTAACGGTCGCTATTGATTGAAGGCGTGTAAACGTGAGGGCTGCCGGTACTACTTTTTTTCTTCGGCTTCGATGGCGGTTACCCGGTTGCGGCCCTTTTGCTTGGAAATGTACATGGCCTTATCGGCGCGCTGGATAAAGGTCGAAAGCTGCTCTTCGGCGGAATACTGCGCGGTACCGATACTGATGGTGATGCCGAGCTTTTTGCCGGATACCGGCGTGAACTTTTCGGCCTGGATTGTTTTTCGGATTCTTTCGGCCACCAACACTGCTTCGTCGCCGCCTGTTTCCGGCAAAATTACAGTAAATTCTTCTCCCCCGTAGCGATAGGCGGTATCGAGCTTTCGGAGGCAGGCCTTTATGAGCTGGCTGATTTTAACGAGCACCTTGTCGCCTTCCAGGTGCCCGTAGTTGTCGTTGTATTCTTTGAAATGGTCGATATCCAGCAGCAGCAAAGACAGGGGGTGTTTATAGCGGTTGAAACGATCCACTTCGACTTCAAGCTGGCTGTAAAATGACCGGGAGTTGTGCAGTTTGGTCAGTCCATCGGTGATGGCCAGTCGCTGCAGCTTCTCCATCATGCGGACGCGCTCCTGGGTGAGTTCTCTTTCTTTGAGCACCCGCTTGAGCCTCAGCAGCAGTTCTTCCAGCCGCACCGGTTTGATGACAAAGTCGCTGGCTCCCATGTTGATGGCTTCCTCATATGAGTAGTCACCACTGTAGCCGGTCATTACGATAACATCCGTGTTGAATTTGCGCTTGATCAGCTTGGTCAGCTCCAGGCCGCCCATCCCCGGCAACATGATGTCGGTGATCACCACCTGGATGTTGTTTTTCTTCAACATGTCAATGGCTTCTTCGGCACTGGAAGCAATGGTCGAACGGAAACCGGCCATTTCAATAAACTCGTGCATCGAATCTCGAACACCGAGCTCGTCGTCCACGATCAGGATGTTATTGTTGTTACCGGTGTTTTGCATCTGCAACTCGCACAGGTCCTGGCAGCTGTCGGCGTCCTGCCAGGGTTGACAGGGCGTGAACCGATTTGCTACACATGCGTTTCCATTTAAGTCTGCAAGTATAACGACTATCGAAAACTGTGTCAACTCACTTTAAGCGCAACGGGAAGCCGGCTCGAATCGCAACGGCACAACCGTCGTAAAGCCAATGGAACAGATCCGAAATTTCAGCATCATCGCCCACATCGATCATGGCAAGTCGACTCTGTCCGACCGATTGATTGAATCTGCCCAGATCATCACCGATCGCGACTTTCACGACCAGATACTCGATACCATGGAAATCGAACGGGAGCGGGGTATCACGATCAAGAGCCAGACCGTTTGCCTGCCTTACAGCGCCGGTGATGGAAAACTGTATCATCTCAATCTGATCGACACGCCCGGCCATGTCGATTTCAGCTATGAGGTGTCCAGGGCGCTAGCCTCCTGCGAGGGAGCCCTGCTGCTGATCGATGCCAGCCAGGGCGTCGAAGCCCAGACCCTGGCAAACCTCTACCTGGCCATGGAGCACGACCTGGAAATCATCCCGGTTATCAACAAAATAGACCTCCCTTCAGCCGATGTCGAACGAGTCAAGGAGCAAATCGACGCGGATCTCGGGCTGGATCCGGATACGGCGATCCTCACCTCGGCCAAAGAGGGCATCGGAACCGAGGAAGTGCTGGAGGCGGTCGTCGAGCAGCTGCCGCCGCCATCGGGCAGCGCGGACGAGCCCCTGAAAGCCCTGATATTCGATTCCCATTACGACCCGTATCGCGGCACAGTCGTTCACCTGCGCGTTTTTGACGGCCGGCTCGCAGCCGGCGACGTAATTTCCTTTATGTCCAACAATGCCCAGTACCGGGTAGAAGAGGTCGGCCTGTTTCAAATCCGCCGCGTACCCCGTGATACGCTTTCGGCCGGGGAGGTCGGCTATCTGATCGCCGGGATCAAAACCGTCAGCGACACCCGCTGCGGGGATACGATCACCTTGCGGAATCGGCCCTGCGATAAGGCCATGCCCGGTTTCAAGGAGACCAAACCGGTGGTGTTTTCCTCCATCTACCCGGTGGCTGCCGACGGCTACGAGGAGCTGGTCGTTGCCATGGAAAAGCTCAAACTCAACGATGCTTCCCTGGTTTACGAAAAGGACTCCTCCAACGCTCTGGGATTCGGGTTTCGCTGCGGTTTTTTAGGACTGCTGCACCTGGAAGTGGTGCAGGAGCGTCTGGAGCGCGAATACGATATGTCGCTGATCATCACCGCCCCTTCGGTGCGCTATCAATTGAGCCTGAATGACGAAACGGAATTGACCATCGACAATCCGGCGCTGTACCCCGACCCCACCCGGATTTCCGCAACCCGGGAGCCGTTCATTCGCGCGGCCATCATGGTCCCGGACCGCTACATGGGCGCAGTCATGAAACTGTGTTTGGATCGCAGAGGCATCAGTGTCAACTACCAGTATCGCTCCAGTGACCGGCTGGAGATGATTTTCGAGCTGCCCCTTGCAGAAGTGGTGTACGACTTTTATGATCGCCTCAAGACGGTCACCCAGGGATACGGCTCATTCGACTATGACCTGATCGACTACCGCGAAACCGACCTGGTGAAACTCGATATCCTGATCAACGGCGACCGCGTCGACGCGCTGTCGCAACTGGTGAACCGCGAAAGCGCGGTTCAAAAAGCCCGGCGTGCCTGCAAGAAACTGAAGGAAGAAATTCCCCGCCAGATGTTCAAGGTGGCCATCCAGGGCTGCATCGGCAGCAACATCATCTCCCGCGAAACTATCTCTGCGCTGCGCAAAGACGTCACGGCCAAATGCTACGGAGGAGACATCACTCGAAAACGCAAGCTGCTGGAGAAACAAAAAAAAGGAAAGAAACGAATGAAGATGGTCGGGCAGGTCATGATTCCCCAGTCAGCTTTTCTGTCGGTGTTGAAATCCGACAGCGAGTGACATTCACGATCTGCAAAGAAGGGGTCAGGTCTCAACATGTAACGTCGAGGATGAGATGAAAGCATATTAATTGTTGAGATCTGACCCCTCTATTTCGGTGACACCTCTATATCGACGGTCTGATGCTTTTACCGATTGACTTCCTGAACGACCCGAATTAACTTCAACAATTGCGGGCGGCAGAAAAACAGACCTTTCGCGAAGCTTGTCCCTGTCGTTTCGGCTGAAGACGAATACTGTCAATGCCGATCGGATGCACCTGCATTTCTCACCTGATGTCTGCACCTGTTCTTTACCGTTTCCGCCGCCATCCGCATCTGTTTATTTCCAGCAGCAAAAATCCCATCCCCCAACCATCCAACCGAAAGGAGGAGGCCATGGCAGCTAAGAAAATTTTGATGATCGTCGGTGATTTTGTGGAAGACTACGAGGTGATGGTGCCCTTCCAGGCCCTTCAGATGGTCGGCCACACCGTCCACGCCGTCTGCCCGGACAAACCGGCCGGTGAAACGGTCCGAACGGCGGTGCACGATTTTGAGGGCGATCAGACGTACACCGAAAAACCGGGGCACAACTTCACCCTGAACGCTTCTTTTGACGAAATCAGCGCTGACCAGTACGATGCGCTTGTCATACCCGGCGGGCGGGCTCCCGAATACATCCGTCTCAACGACAAGGTCCTGGAAATCGTCCGACACTTCTCCGGAGCCGACAAACCGATCGCGGCGGTCTGCCACGGTGCGCAGGTGCTTGCCGCTGCCGGCGTGCTGCAGGGCAAAAGCTGCTCCGCATACCCGGCGGTGGGACCGGACGTGCGCAGCGCCGGCGGGGAATATGTCGACATTCCGGTGGATCAGGCCCATCGCCACGGTAACCTGGTTACCGCACCGGCCTGGCCGGCTCACCCGCAGTGGCTGGCTCTGTTTCTGGAAGTGCTGGGCACCACCATCGAACCGTAATCTTTCAGGCGGCATCCGTCTGCCGGCCGATACCGCCACCGAGGACTTAAGCAGTGGCAAACAGCGATTATGCAACGGTAACCGAGGCCATTTTGTCTCAGCTGCAGGATATCTGCGGATCGGAGAACGTGGCATCTGAGGACCCGAATGTGCTTCGCAAGTACTCGCACGACCAGGTGCCGGATGACAAGCAGGCCCGCCCGCCGGAGGTGGTGGTCAAGCCAAAGAGCGCCGAGGAGGTTGCGGCCATCGTGCAGTTGGCTAATCGGGAAAATATCCCGGTGACGCCGCGGGCGGCCGGCAGCGGGCTTTCCGGCGGAGCCGTGCCGATCTTCGGCGGCATCCTGCTGTCGGTGGAGCGCATGGATCGAATTCTGGAAATCGATACGGCCAACTTGATTGCGGTGGTGGAACCGGGGGTGATCACCAACCGGTTGGATGCCGAACTGGCCGAACACGGACTGTTTTTTGCCGGTTATCCCATGAGCGAGGAATTCTGCTTTATCGGCGGCAATGTGGCTGAAAATGCCGGCGGCGGCAGAGCGATCAAGTACGGTGTCACCGGACGCTACATCCACGGGCTGGAGGTGGTGACCCCCACCGGTGATATCGTTCATTTGGGAGGAAAGCGCGTCAAGGATGTCACCGGCTACGACCTGGTGCACCTGATGGTGGGCTCGGAAGGCACCCTCGGTATTTTTACCAAAATTTTCGTCAAGCTTCTGCCGCGCCCGACGCATCGGACAGCGACCCTGGCGCTGTTTGCAGACGTTGAATCTGCCATAAGTGCTGTGCCGGCCGTTATGACATCCGGCAAACTGATTCCAACGGCCATCGAATACATGGATCGATTTTCCTTCAGTTCGGCCGCAAAAGATCTGAAAAAAGACTACCCCTACGAATCGCTGGGTGCGGCCCTTTTGTTTGAAGTCGACGGCAACAACGCAGATGTGGTCAACACGGAGGCAGAAATAATATCCCGGATTTGTAAAAAAAAAGGCGCCATTGCCCGATATGTCGCCGAACAGGAAAAGGAAATCGAGGAATTCTGGAAAATCCGGAAGCAGATTCCCTGGATCATCAAACGCCACAGCCCCCAGCAAACGATTGAAGACATCGTCGTTCCGATCGCGGAGATTCCGGCCATTGTAGCGGTCATCCATGAAATCGCTGAAAAGTACGACACGATGATCCCGGTCTTCGGCCATGCAGGGGACGGCAACCTGCACGCCACTCCCATGAAAAACCCGGAGCATAGCCTCGCGCACTGGGAAACCATGCTGCCCGAGCTGAAACGGGAGTTATACCTGGCCACCGCGCACATGGGGGGCACGATCAGCGGCGAGCACGGGATCGGTCACAAACGCAAGGATTACATGCGGCTGGTGATGAGCGAGGCGGAACTGGATCTGCTGCGCAAGATTAAATCGGCGCTGGATCCGGGAAATATCCTGAACCCGGGAAAAATCATCCCCGACTCTGCATAATTGCCGAGGTGAAATCGGTTCAGGCGGCCTCGTGGTCGCTGCGCCGTTTTGGTTCGGTGAGAGGCTGGCGATGGGTGGTGCGATCCGTTTTATCGTCATCTGCGCAGACTTGCGACCGGTTGGAATGATGCCGCTGGAAAATATCGTATCCCTCGTTGCCCATGAAGCGTTTGAGCAGCCGTGGGTCCGTCCGGGTAAGATCCACCACCAACAGCGCGTCGACCGCATCGGAAAAGGCTTTGTCCACGTTAAAACTGATCAGTTGTCCGTTGAGCTTCAGGTAGTGGCGCAATAAAATCGGGATTCCCTTTCCATCCTTTTCGATTTCGGAAATCAGCAGCGATATGTCATCGATATCGGTAAAAGAGGTCTGAAGGATTTGCTGGCTGATACCCCCGAGTCGACGGGATCGAAACGGTGAGCGGGGAGACACCAGGCGTGACAAAAAACGGTCGAACCGGTTTGTTTTCAGAAAGCGGATAAGCAGGTTGCGAGAGAAATTATGGTAGTCATTGCTGATGCTTACCGGACCAAACAGGATGTGATACTGCGGGTTCCGGCTGACATACTCGCCGATACCCCTCCAGATCAGCGTCAGGCTGTTGAATTTCTTTTGATACTCCACTCGGATGAAGGAACGCCCGAATTCGATGGAAGGGTTCAGCCGGCTCAACAATTCCGGCTTGTAGCGAAATAACTGGTTGGTGTACAGTCCCTCCGGGCCATAGCGCTTCAATATCCGGTCGGTGCGACCAAGCCGATACGCCCCCACCAGTTCCCGCTGCCGGTGGTTCCATAAAAAAAGGTGAAGATAATAGGGATCGAATTGATCCAGGTCGATCGATTTTCCCGTCCCCTCCTGCACCTCGCGAAATGTAATTTCACGCAACCGTCCGATTTCATTTAGTAAGTTGGGTATTTGAGCCGATTCGGCTATGTAAACAGCAAGATCGCCTTTTTCGATGAGTCGTTGACGATCGGACAGTGACTGTACGTCCCGCTCCAGCAAAAAAGGAGCCACCGGCGGCACGATCGGCAATTGAGCCCGATTGGCAGTTTTAGCCAGCGGAGCGACCACCTTGAATCGATTTTTCTTTTCGTCTTCTCTGTTTTTGAGGAAAAAGGTGCTGAACCGAAGAAATTCGATCATGGCTTTGTCGGTTTCAAACCGCTGCAGCTTGCGCCAGGGGATGGCTTTGCCAATGCGGACGCCGACCCTGCGGTGTTTTTTGTTGATCAATTCGCGGGGCAGCATGGCCGTGCGCAATAGCGGATGAACCAAACCGAGCAACTGAAAGAGCGGGCCGTTTTTCCCCGGAAAATATACGGGCAGCACCGAAGCCCGCGTGCGTCGGATGATGGCAGCCACATGCGGGCTCCAGGGCGCATCGACGATGCTGCGCCTGGCAAGGCTCAGGCTGGCCACCTCCCCGGCCGGAAACACCTGCAGCACCCCGCCGGATTTAACCCAGTGAAGCGCCTGTTTGAGCCCCCGAATATTCGCTCTGGCCGCGGTTTTGCTTTGAAACGGGTCGACCGCAATGATCGAATCCCGAATTCCGGCAATCCGTTTCAGCAGGTAGTTGCCCATGATTTTCAGATCCGGTCGAACCTGCAGCAACACGGCTCCCAGAACGACGCCTTCCAGACCGCCAAAGGGATGATTGGCCATCACCACCAGCGGTCCTTTGGCAGGAATCTTCTTTAGATCTGCAGCGCTGATCTCGGATTGGGTTTTCAGAACGTCCAGACAGAGCTGGAAAATCTGCTGCTGATCTTCGTAATCGTTTACTTTTTTACAGTATTCGGCGTAGTAAGCATTGACGGTGTTCAGCGACAGCAGTTTTTCCAGCGGTCTCTGCACAATCGACAGGATCGCTTTCAGAAAGGGTGTGTGTGCCATACCGGCTACATCGATCAGCTTGGATGGTTGCACACGACGATCAGAGATATTATCGATGCGTTCCTTTGTGCCGTTCATGGTATCTTCAGCGCGGATGAGTTCAGTCCCATGCGAATAAAGGTTTACAGGAACAAACAATATATTAGTTTAGTGATGCCTTCTTCGGTTTTCAAGAGAAATGTGTGAGGTTTTTTTTAGCGCTCGAACGAGGAGCCGGCCAGCATCAGCACGAGGAAGAATGAATCGTTTGCCTAATCGCAGAAACAAGCAGGGCCGTTTCAGGCGGCGCAAGCTACTGTTGCTTTATATTGTACTGCTGATCGCTTCTCAAATGGCGCGCAGCTATCATCGGGCGCCGGCCCATCCGGTGAACGACCGACCGGTTGTCAGAATCTCTTCGGCTGCCAAGCACAGCGCACAGCCAAACGATGTTATGGTCATTTATGACGAGCATCGTCCCCCAACCGGAGGGCAGCGGGCGCCGGTAGTGCTGATCGACAGCCTTTCGCAAATGTCACCATCGGTTTCCCGCGACCTAGTTTTGCAATTGTCGAAGTCCGGGCCGGTCATCATACCCGACCTGCCGGCTGTGTCGGCTTCCTCTCGTACGATCCAAGACCATTCCGTCCGCAGCCAGGCAAGGGTTATGCTGGCGTTGATGGATCACCTGCACATCGACAGCGCTCACGTGATTGCATATGAGATGGGAGGCGCGGTGGCGGTGAACCTGGCCGATTTGGCTCCCGGGCGCGTGAAATCCTTGTCGATGGTTTCGGCCGTCGGCGTCCAGGAGTTTGAGCTGCTGGGAAGCTATCACGTCAACCGCGCGCTTTACGCTGCCCGACTGGCCGTGATTTGGGTCCTCCAGAACGGGGTTCCCCACATGGGACTTCTCGACGGCCTGTCTGCGAATAAAGCACAGGCCAAAGTCCTGTACGAATCGGATCTGCGGCCGATCCGGCCATATCTCGATGCCTTTCAAGCTCCCATGCTGATCCTGCACGAGAGTCCGGATCAACGAGCGCCCGCGGCGGCCCGCGAGCTCCATCGAATCGTTCCACAAAGTGAGTTGATCCTTTACCGGCAGGAAGGCCGGAATCAGCCGGTGCTTTCGCAGCAAGTGGTTGCGGGAATCGACCGCTTCATCGAACACGTGGAGAAAAACCGGGCCGCAACCCGCAGCACGGCAACCGCCGGCCGGATTGCCGGGGCCGGTAGATCGTTTTCCGACATACCGATCGAGCCGATCCACGGCAAGTCTCTGGTGCTGGTAGTGATCCTGCTGGCGGCAGCCACACTAATCAGCGAGGATCTCACCTGTATCGGTGCGGGCCTGCTGGTCGCCCGGGGCACTTTAGGAATTGTCCCTGCC
>JAHEIV010000493.1 GCA_024639205.1 Deltaproteobacteria bacterium
CCGGGCATACGGACTCGGGGTGGTTCTTTCCACCCAGAATCCGGTTGATCTTGATTATAAGGGACTTTCAAACACCGGGACCTGGTTTATTGGAAGGCTGCAGACGGAAAATGACAAAGAGCGCGTGATGGCCGGACTCGAGGGCGCGGCGGCCGGTTCGGAATTCGATCGGCGACGCATGGGTGAGACCCTTTCAGGCCTCGGCAAGAGGGTATTTCTGCTGCACAACGTTCACGATAGCGAACCCGTTGTTTTCGAAACCCGCTGGGTATTGTCATATCTTGCGGGACCGATGACGCGCGAGCAGATCAAACGGCTCACTGGTGGTATGATCGCTCCTTTCGGAGCGGCAGCGTTGACAAACCCAGCCGGTTCGGTCGTTAAAACATCCATCGGCTCAACGCAGGACTCACCAATGAAATCATCTTCACGGGCGGCGACTGCGCCTGTTTATCCGCCGGAACTCACTGTCTATTATTTGCCGGTTTCCGGTGCTGGCCAGGGCGTGATCTACGTTCCGGCTGTGGGCGGATGGGTTACCGTCCATTACAGCAACAAGCGCTACAGTGTCGATCAGAGTGAGAGTTTTGCAACGGCGACACCGCTTGAGAGCGGGCCGGTGGCGGTTGACTGGGATCAAGCTGTGGACATCGGACTGGATCCTGCCGCGATCGATTCCGACCCGATTGCCGGCGCCGAGTATGCCGATCTGCCAGCCATTAGCAAAAAGTCCAAAGCATATGACAAGTGGCGCAAAAATTTCATGCGTTGGGTTCGCCAGAACCGGCCGCTGATCGTTTATAAGTCATCTAAATTTAAAATGACCAGTTTTGCCGGTGAAACAGAAGGTACTTTCCGGGCGCGCTTGGCGTTAGCGGTGAGAGAACAGAGGGATGTGGAGATCGAAAAGCTTCGCCGCAAATATGGCAAGACCTATTCCGGTCTCAATGATCGCCTGATGCGTGCCCAACAGGTGCTGGCGCGGGAACAGGAGCAGGTCAAGGCCAAAAAAATGGAAAGCGTGATATCCTTCGGGACCGCCATTCTCGGTGCGTTTCTCGGTCGCAAGGCGGTCAGTTCAGGCAGTGTAAGCAGGATGGGCACGGCCGCTAAGTCGGCCGGTCGCTTGCGTAAGGAGCAGATGGATGTGGCCCGGGCCCAGGAGACTGTTGCTTCGGTGAATCGTCGGCTATCCGAGTTGGAAGAGCGCTTACAACAGGACATCGATGGATTGGAAGCCGCCTTCGATCCGGCCGACGAGCCTCTGGATGAGGTGCGGGTGAAGGCTCGAAACGCTGACATCAGCATAGAGGTGTTCGGTTTGCTGTGGTTGCCTTATCGCAAGAATTCCGACGGACAGATGGAACCGGACTGGTATTGAGCCTCGGCATCGTTAGGGTTTCTTTTCGACGCCGTTGATACACATGCCGATCAGCGCATGTTTTGTTCCACCTGCTGTAAAATACATTCGAGCTGGAAAGTTTCGCCCCGGAGTTTATCACTGCCAAACGTGGCATCCTGCCGAAAGTGGTCGGGATGGAGACCTTTGGCAGCGTGCGCAAGGGCGAGTTTATGTGGCCTCGCCCATGGCCTTGATGAATCCGTCGGCTTCGTAGATGGCCTTTTGCATTTCGCGAACCAGAGATGCGACATTGTTCTCGATGGAGACCAGCTCGGTTTGCAGGGACGCAATTGCCCGGGCGTTCAGGTTGTGCTTGAGGTAAAGGACTTGATCGCGGAATGCCGAAAGAACCGGGGCGATTTTAGATTCGGCCCGGCGCATCGATCCGATGAGCCGGTCGTACTGCCTGCGGGTCTGGACAAGCTTCTGCTGGCTGTCGTTGCGCAATTTGGCATTTGTGTACTGCTCCAGCTCGGCTTCCCATTCGTCAAACAGCGCAGCTCCCACGTCTTCAACGGCGTCAATCCTGTTTCTGACGGCCTCAGCGCTGACTTTACAGCGTTCGTATTCCGAACTGAGCTGTTCGTATTTTTCTTCCAGGTCACCGCCATCGAAATTGACTATCTGGCTGAACTGCGCCAAAGCTGAATTGAATTGCTCGGCTGTTTTTTGATTTTCGTCACGCGCATCCTTAACCCGATTGACGAGGATTTCGCGTTTCTGGTAACCGAATTTTTCCATCGTATTGTAATAAACCGACTGGCAACCTCCGGCTGAGATGGCGGCCGCTATCGCTGCAAATAGAAGACATCGACCCGATACCTTGCGCATATGTATTCTCCTTGACGGGCTTTCTTATTTCGACGATTCTTTTCGTGACCGAAGCATAACTTCGCCCAGGCGCTTGGTTCCTTCCCGCAGACTTTCGCTGCTGTAGTAGACGAAACACAACCGGATGAAATTGCTGAATCCTCCGCTGGCGGAAAAATTGAATCCGGGCTGAAAATTGACCCAATGGGTTTTGGCCGCTTTGCGAAAGCTCTTTGCGTTCATACCGTCCGGCAACTGCATCCACAGAAAGAAGCCGCCGCGGGGCTCTTCGAAAACCACCGAATCGGGAAGATATTCGTGCATGGCTGTGACCAGGTCGGTCGCCCGTTGACTGTAAACTGCGATCAAACGCTCCAGATGGCGCTGCTGTAAACCAAGTTCAATCATGCTTTGCACGACGGCAGAAGTGAAGGGATTCATACCCCCTCCGCTTTT
>JAHEIV010000494.1 GCA_024639205.1 Deltaproteobacteria bacterium
TCTGGTAAGAATTGCCCCCGCTGCTGGGGATGAGGCAACCCTGACGAAAGGAACCCGTATGCCCAGAAGAGACGACATCCACAAAATATTGATCATTGGCTCAGGGCCGATTGTCATCGGTCAGGCCTGTGAATTCGATTACTCCGGTACCCAGGCCTGCAAGGCCCTGCGATCCCTCGGTTACGAAGTCGTGTTGGTCAACTCCAATCCTGCAACCATCATGACCGATCCGGAGATGGCCGATGTCACTTACATCGAACCGCTGAACGTAAAAGTCCTCACCGAAATCATTGCCCGGGAGCGCCCCGATGCACTATTGCCGAATTTGGGGGGTCAGTCCGGGCTGAACCTTTCCTCCGAGCTGCACCGATCCGGGGTGCTGGGCCAATACGGCACGAAGGTGATCGGCGTCAATGTCGATGCGATTGAGCGGGGCGAAGATCGCCTGGCTTTTAAAAGAACAATGGATCGGTTGGGGATCGACATGCCCCGCAGCCAGACGGCCCACAGCGTGGAAGATGCCGAAAAAGTGGCTGAAGATATCGGTTTTCCGGTGGTTATCCGACCGGCGTACACCATGGGTGGAACAGGTGGTGGCCTGGTTTACAACATGGAGGAGCTGCGCACCGTTGCAACCCGCGGCCTGACCGCCAGTCTCGTGCATCAGGTGCTAGTCGAGGAGTCGGTGCTGGGGTGGGAGGAACTCGAGCTGGAAGTGGTTCGAGATGCCAAGAACCAGATGATCACGGTCTGTTTTATCGAAAATGTGGACGCCATGGGCGTGCATACCGGCGATAGTTACTGCACGGCACCAATGCTCACCATCGATGCAGATCTGCAGCTGCGTCTCCAGCAATATTCGTATGCGATCGTGGAGGCCATAGAGGTGATCGGCGGCACCAACATCCAGTTCGCACACGATCCGGAAACCGGCCGGGTGGTTGTCATCGAAATCAATCCGCGCACCTCGCGTTCATCTGCGCTGGCATCGAAAGCGACCGGTTTTCCAATCGCCCGGGTATCCGCCCTGCTTGCGGGCGGCCTGACAATGGATGAAATTCCATACTGGCGGGATGGAACCCTGGAGAAATACACCCCCTCGGGAGATTACGTGGTGGTAAAGTTCGCCCGCTGGGCATTTGAAAAGTTTGAAGGGGTCGATGACGCACTCGGCACGCAGATGCGCGCTGTGGGAGAGGCAATGAGCCTCGGCAAGAACTACAAAGAGGCATTTCAAAAAGCCATCCGCAGCCTGGAGATCAATCGCTACGGCCTCGGATTCGCTGCAGATTTTCATTCCTGGAAGCTCGAGCAGCTGCTCACTGCCTTAGGCACACCCAGCAGCGAGCGTCAGTTTCAGATGTATGAGGCGCTGCGCAAAGGAGCCGATATCCACAAGCTTTATGAAATCACCCACATCAAACCCTGGTTTATCGAGCAGATGAAGCAGTTGGTCGTTTTGGAAGAAGAAATCCTGACTTGCAAAGGTGAGCGGCTGCCGGACGAGCTTCTTTTGAAGGCCAAAAAAGACGGGTTCGCCGATCGTTACCTGGCCGATTTGCTCGGTTGCAGTGAATCGCAGATCCGTCAACAGCGTATTTCCATCGGTTCGACCCAGGCCTGGGACATCGTGCCGGTCAGCGGTGTGGAGGATGCAGGGTACTTCTATTCGACTTACAACGCGCAGGATCGGGTTGAAGTCAGCAGCAGAAAAAAAATCCTGGTGCTCGGTGGCGGTCCCAACCGCATCGGTCAAGGGATTGAATTCGACTACTGCTGCGTGCACGCGGCGTTTGCCATCCGGGAGGCAGGTTATGAAGCGATTATGGTCAACTGCAATCCGGAGACCGTTTCCACCGACTACGACACCTCGAACAAACTTTACTTTGACCCGCTGACGGTGGAAGATGTTCTGAGTATCTACGAAAAAGAACGGCCGGAAGGAGTTGTCGTGCAGTTCGGCGGCCAGACACCGCTGAATATCGCCGCGGAACTGGCCGCTGCCGGTGTCCGCATTCTCGGTACCAGCCCGGACACCATCGACCTGGCGGAAGACCGCGATCGTTTTCGTCACATCATGCGAGAACTCGGTATTCCTCAGCCGGAATCGGGTATGGCCGACACCATGGGGCAGGCCCGCCAGATTGCGACTCAAATCGGATATCCGTTGATGGTTCGACCCTCTTATGTTTTGGGCGGACGGGGAATGGAAGTGGTGCAGGACGAAGAGATGCTGCAGCAGTACCTGACTGCGGCGGTGGAAATATCTCCTCAGCGACCGATTTTGATCGACCGTTTTCTGGACAATGCCATTGAAGCTGAAGCAGATGCCATCGCCGACGGCACCGATGCCTTCGTACCGGCCGTGATGGAGCACATCGAACTGGCAGGCATCCATTCGGGGGACTCGGCCTGTGTGATCCCGCCCATCAGCATTGCACCGAAGCACCTTGAAACCATATATGAATACACCCGCAAAATCGCCGTTGCGCTCAATGTCGTTGGATTGATGAACATACAGTATGCCATATTCGAAAATACGGTTTATGTGCTCGAGGCAAACCCCCGCGCGTCACGGACGGTGCCCATCGTGTCCAAGGTTTGCGGCGTTTCCATGGCGCGGCTGGCAACTCAGATCATGTTGGGCAAGAAAATGTCGGACCTG
>JAHEIV010000495.1 GCA_024639205.1 Deltaproteobacteria bacterium
CGTCCACATGAGACTGGTTAATCAGAGCCCGGATTTCCTCTTCGCTGTGGGGCATCTCGTGTTCGGATGATCCCTCGATACCGAATTTGCGCAGCAACAAGGATGTGGCCGCGCTAAGACCGACCAGAAACGGATACGACAGGTAGTAGAACACTTTCAACGGCAGCGCAGACCAGAGAACGGCGGTTTCCGGGTTGCGAATTGCCGCAATTTTGGGTGCCTGCTCCCCCAGCACCAGGTGGGCTGCGGTGATCAACACAAAAGCGATGGTAAAAGCAATTCCGTGAATCAGCATTTCGGACGCAATTCCGGCCGAAATCAGCACCGGTCTGATCAGGTGGGCAATGGCCGGTTCTCCGATCCACCCCAGACCCAGCGAAGCCATGGTAATTCCCAACTGGCAGGCGGACAGAGAAGCGTCCATTCGATCCAGGAGCCAGATGGAAGCACCGGCAAAGGAACGACCGGCACGCGACAGCTCTTTGAGCCTGGATCGGCGCACTTTCACCAGAGCAAACTCGGCTCCGACAAAAAATCCGTTGATCATAACGAGCACGAAGGCGATGGATATTTTTATGGCATCGTATATCCAATCCGACATGATGCAGTATCCTTTCGACGGTTTCAGGGATCGATTCGATTTATCCCATAAAAACAAAATCTGGCGACGATCGCAACAACAAACCTGCCCTTCGTGTGTGAATCGTCGACAGGACCCCTTCCCTTTTGAAAACGGTGACCGCGTCAGATTCATTTGACGGGGGAAGACCCGACTGCGGTCCTTCGAATATATTATGCCGGTTTTCAGGTGGCTAACCTGCCTTGGGAAACCGTAAGGTGAAGACCGTCCCGCCGGAAGCCAGGCAGTCTTCAATGGCATGGACGGGGCTGCACGCGGAAATTTTGCCGGGGCAGGTGTCGGCATCAAGCGGCAGATGCGCGCAGCGGCTGCTCTCACAATCGATGGAAAAGCCGAATCGCTGGGCAAAGATTTTCATGCGCAGCAAATCCGTCCCGGTCCCGCCGGCGTTAAACTGGTAGGGTCTCTTCGAGGAATACTTGGCAGTATCCTGGGTGTGAAAAAAACCGCTGAAGATCTCTTTGCGGTTTTCCCGTGTGATGCCGACGCCGTGATCGCGGACATCTACCCGTACCGCTGCATCTTCAAGCACTGCCGAAAGCTCGATACGGCCTTCATCCGGCGAATTTTCAATGGCGTTCTTCAGCAAACCGGCACACACCTTGCGCAAAACATCCTTGTCCATTGCAACAATCAGATTATCGCCAATGTTTTGCTCGTAGGTAATGTTTCGATGGCTGCAAAAGCTGAATATCTCCGAGCAAAGCTGATCCAAAAATTCGTCGAGCCGAATCTTTTCGATTCGGACAGGATCCACATGAAAGATGGATTGGATGCGGCCGGTGAGCTGCTCGATGATTTCTCGGTTCGGTGAGCGATCTTCTTCACCGAGCTCTTCGAGAAAACCGGTGACATCTTCCACGATGTCCGCATACCGCTCTTCGCTGCGATAGTCTTTGCGGGTGATGATATCCTCGGTTTTCTCCTGAAGCGCCAGCAGGCGTTTTACATTTCGATGCCCTCTGGCAACCGTTTTGTCCAGGTGAAGAATATCGTGGTCCTGCAGGATACCGGCTATGCGATCCAAAACTGCGGTGATGATGGCCAACGGCGTTTTCAACTCATGGGCCAGGTGATGAATAACCTTCTCCTTTGTCGTGTCGGAGGCTTTGAGTTGTTCGTATAAAACGGCGTTTTCAAGCGCAACGGATACAGAGCCGGCAACGTAGGTGAGGATTTCACGATCTTCATCACTGAAATCCTCCGTCTTTTTATTCAATACCTGCATGGTTCCGATGCAGTCCCCATTTCGGTTGATCAGGGGTACACACAGGATGCTGCGGGTCTGAAAACCGGTCTGGCGGTCGATGCCGGAAAAAAACCGGGGATCCTCGTACGCGTTGTTGATAATTACCGGCATCCGGTTGCTGAATACCCATCCTGCAACGCCGTGACTCTTGGGGATCCGAACTTCGTCGCGCTTCAGATCCGTGGCCACATACAGCCGGAGATGCTCCTGTTGCTCATCGGCCAGGAAGATCGAACAGCGCTCGGTATTCATGACCCGGTTGGCCTGCTCGATGATCACGTCAAAGAGTACATCGAAATTCATCTCGGCGGTGATGACCTGCCCCACCTGAAACAGATGGACATAGCGATCCAGCTGCTGTCGCAGTATCCGGTCCGATTCCCGCCGAATACTTTGTCTTCTCGCCGGTTGCTTCGATTTCCTGTCGGTCATCGGCCACCCCTCAGTTGCGATTCTTTGGATGGCGCACCTTCAATCCAGCCGGCCACGCCCTTGCGTTGAACGGCCCACTTTTCTCACGAGTCGCATTCGCCCGAAGGGTGCATATTTTTCAGTTGGCTGCATATTCAAAAACCGTTCAACGGGCATCCGAAAAAGCGATCGAAAATTGTGTCTGGCGCCTTGTTTTCGTATTTATGTCACGCTCAGCTGAAAAATATTCATGAGACAAGCGGGTTGGATTTATGGCTCACCCGTTGCCGGCTCATCATCATGCTCGGTTTTCCGCGGCAGTCGCATGATGAAAGTCGTACCGACTCCTTTCCGCGAATTTA
>JAHEIV010000496.1 GCA_024639205.1 Deltaproteobacteria bacterium
TCCAGGGCGGTGGTCGGCTCGTCGGCGATCACCAGGTCCGGATCGCACGCGAGTGCCATGGCGATCATCACCCGCTGGCGCTGACCGCCGCTGAGCTGATGGGGATACGCATCCAATCGTTCCCGGGGTGACTGAATCCCGACATCGTCGAGCAGTTGAACGCAGCGCTCGCGCAACTGCTCTTCTTCCAGTTGCTGATGGACGCCGATGGCCTCACCGATCTGATCACCGACGGTAAAGACCGGGTTCAGAGAGGTGAGGGGCTCTTGAAACACCATGGCGATTTGTTTGCCCCGCACGGCCTGCATCTGCTCGTCGCTGCGCTGCAGCAGATCTTCACCGTTGAAAAAAACCCGGCCGCCGGCGATTTCCCCCGGTGGCTGGGGTATCAATCCCAGAATGCTCAGGGCCGACACGGTTTTACCGCAGCCGGATTCTCCCACCAGGCAAACGGTCTCCTCCCGTTTGACGAAATAGCTTACCCCGTCCACCGCCCGGGCCAGTTGATCCGCACTGCGAAAGTAGACTTTCAGGTCCTGAACCGAAAGCAGTGTGTTGTCTGAGGGTGATCGGTTATCGGCCATATTAATGTCTGTCGCGCAGTTTTGGATTCAGCACGTCCCGCAGCCCCTCGCCGAACAGGTTGAAGGCCAGCACGACGATCAGGATGGCAATTCCCGGTACGAACGTCAACCAGGGGGCATCGAAGATAAACCGTTTGCCGTCGGACAGGATGTTGCCCCAGGTGGCGTGCGGTGGTGGAACACCGAATCCCAGAAAGCTCAGGCCGGCTTCGGTTAAAATGGCCGAAGCGATACCGATGGTGGCCGAAACCAGCACCGGGGCAATGGCATTGGGCATCATGTGACGGAAGATAATCCGGGTATTTCCGACACCCAGCGCCCGGGCGGCATCGACAAAATCGAGTTCCCGCAGGGAAAGAAATTCGGCCCGCACAAAGCGGGTGGCCCCCATCCAGCTGGTCAGGCCGATTACGATCATGATGTTGTAGATACTGGCCGGCAGCAGTGCCACCACGGTGAGAATCAGAAAAAAGCTCGGAAAGCAGAGCATGATGTCCACCAGGCGCATGATCAGGGTGTCCACCGAAAAGGTGTTCATCTGCAAGCCGCGCAGTGCCGGCGGCAGAGTGCTGCGGCCGGTCAGCAGGCGCCGACCGAGAAGATAGAATATATACGCGTGACCGATAATGAGATACGCCGCGCCCCAGGTCACTCCCTGAAAGACATACAGTATGACCCCGGCTGTCATAACCACTACCAGGACCAGGTGGTCGAGCCGAACGTGGAGTTGGCCGAAATAGCCGGCGATGCCGCCTAAAAATATGCCGATTACCACCGAGATGCCCACGGCGACAAATCCGACCGTCAAAGAAACCCAGGCCCCCTGGAGCATGCGGGCGAACACGTCACGGCCCAGGTCGTCGGTGCCGAAAAGATAAATCCCGAGCCTGGGAAATTCATCCAGCGGGAGTGTTTCCGGGTTCGGCTTGGACAGCGGTGGCAGCAGTTTCTCCTGCAGGCGCACCAGCGACGGGTCGAACAGCGGATCCGTTCCGGAGGTCAGCAACAGTCCGCAAAGGGCGGTCAGAAAAAACAACACAAAAATCGCCATACCGATAATGGCCATGCGGTTTTGCCGGAACAGCTGCCAGAACTCCTGAAACGGCGTTTTCTTCGGAGCCGCCGGGGTGTCCAGGTGTCCGTCTATGCTGTTTACCTGGTTTTGCATCTTTTAATCACTGTCATACCTGAAACGCTTACAGCAGGTGTTTTCCGGTTACAGTCGAATCCGCGGATCGACAACCAGGTAGAGCAAATCGGACACAAACGTGCCAATGAGCACCAACACCGCGGAAATAAAATTTACCGTTAAAATGATGGGGTAGTCCCTGGCCAGGATGGCTTCATAGGCCATGCGACCCATTCCCGGCCAGGAGAAAATCGACTCGATGATGACCGAACCGCCGATCAGTCCCGGCAGGATCATGCCGAACATGGTCACAAAGGGAAGCAGTGCGTTTCTCAGCGCGTGCTTGTAATGAACGTCGTCGGACGGCAGTCCCTTGGCCTTGGCGGTACGGACGTAATCCTGGCCCTCAACTTCCAGCATCTGTCCGCGAACATAGCGCGACAATACCGCGATACCGCCGGTGGCACCCAGTACCGACGGGATCAGCAGGTGCCAGATGCGATCCATGTAAAAACGGATTGGCCCGGCATCTCCCATGCCAAAGGTTTCCATGCCGATGACCGGGACATGCAGCCGGGTGACGACGAAGATGATCAGCACGTAAGCGAAAAAGAAACCGGGTATCGAAATCAGCAGATACGACACAAAGGTTGCGCTGCGGTCGAACAAACTTGCGCGGCGGATGGCAGAGCGAATGCCGATGGGAAAGGACAGGGTCCAGGTCAGGATGGTGCCGACGATAAAAAGCGGCAGGCTGTTGAGGAAGCGCTCCCAGATCTTGTACAGGACCGACTGGTTGTCTTTCCACGAAACGATCCGGCCGCTGAGCAGGTCGCGATAAAAGTAAATATACTGGACATACAGCGGCTTATCGAGGTGAAATTCCTTTCGAAAGCGTTCCACCATCTCCGGGGTAAACTTGGGGTTGAGCGGATCCACCTGGCT